>CAYLSS010000354.1:0-5435 GCA_964385765.1 uncultured Solibacteraceae bacterium | reverse complement strand
GGTAGGTGAAATACTCATGGAACCGGGTGGACCGCCGCAGCGCCGCCAACGCCGCCGGATCCCGGCTGTGCTCCCAATAGAGCGCAACGCCGGTCATCGTGAGGTAATCGTAACCGGTGGTCGGACCCGCCCGGGTGTGTTCTCCCCAATAACCGTCCGGCGTCTGCTCCTCCGCCGCGAACCTGTGCATCACTCGTGCTCCGAGCCTTTCCCACTCCTCGTTTCCGAAGACGCGGCCAGCCAGGTATAGCGTGGAAGACCACAACGAATAGTGATTCGGCGACGTAATCAGGTACGGGGACGTGTAGCGCGGGTGATCCCGTCTCCTGGCGACCTCTGGCGCCAGCGGCGCGATGAGTCTCACCAAAGCGCTGCGCCACTGCTCCCGCCGAGGACTTCCCAACTCCTTTTCCAGGAGCCGGTAAGCTTCGAGCCACAGGTATGTGTCACGGTGATGATCGAGCCGCTCGTCGTAGCCGCCGGCTTCCACGTCCTTCACCAGCCGGTCGCCGATGTCGAACGCAACGTCGCGCGTCGCCGGGTCTCCGTGTCGCGGATTATCCGGATGTTCCTTGGAGTAGAGAACAGCGGCCACCAGCACCGCGGACGGGAAATGCCGCCAGCCCGGCTCCGCCTCGAGCGCGCGGACGTCCGCCTCGGGTTCAGCCGCCAACCGGTCCGCGATTCGCTCCAGCCCGGCGTCAAGGATCGCGAAGTAGCCTCCCGGCAGCTCAACCGCGGCCGCATCCTGTGCCGTCAAGCTCGCGGCGAGCAGCAAAATCATCCAACCGAACGCCGCCCCTCGGACGGCGGCCGCCTTCTCAGTGTGCTCCACGTGCCAATCCCCCTTTGCCGGTTTGTTGAATGTATCACGGGCCGGAGACCGGCTGGATGGTCGGATGTCTCTTGACGTGCCGGTTGGAGCGGGCCGAAAATAGGGCTCATCGCTGTAGCCTGGGCTCTGCAGTGGGGACAAGGAGAAAACGAAGGACCCTCGCGCTTCCGTACAGAGCCTCCCGAGCGGACACACGCAGGCTGGGCGGCGACGGAGTAGCGCAATGCAAAGTCACCGGATCCTAGTGCTTCTGATCCTGCCCCTCCTGGCTTCCGGCCAGGATTTCGATCTCCTGCTGCGGGGAGGGCACGTGATCGACCCTGCCAACAACGTCGACGCCATTCGGGACGTCGGCATTCGCGATGGCCATATCGCGTCGGTGGCGGAAAATCTCTCGCCATCCGATGCCCGGCAAACCATCGATGTCAGCGGCCTGTATGTCACGCCGGGGCTCATCGATATTCACATCCACGCTTTTGTCCACAACGCTCCCGGGACGGTCTACGAGGAGGACACCAGCGTGATCCCAGATCATGCCTGCCCGCGTACCGGTGTCACCACGGCGGTGGACGCCGGGACCGCCGGTTGGCGCAGCTTCCCGGACTTTCGCCGCCGCATCATCGATCCATCACAAAAGACACGCGTTCTGGCGCTGCTCAACATCGTCGGTATGGGCATGATCAATAACGAAGTCGAGCAGAATCCCGAGGATATGGACCCGGAAAAGACCGCCGAGGTCGCCAAACAGCATTCCGACGTGATTGTCGGCATCAAGTCGGCGCATTGGCGCGCTCCCACCTTCGTCTCCGTGGAGAAGGCCGTCGAGGCCGGCAAACTGACCGGCCTGCCGGTGATGGTGGACTTCGGCTATTTCCTGCCCGAGCGGCCCTACCAGCGGATGGTGATGGATATTCTCAGGCCGGGAGACGTGAGCACGCACTTCTATCGCTGGCCGGCGCCGCTGATGGACGAGAACGAGAAGATGCTGCCTTACCTGCCTCTGGCGCGGAAGCGCGGCGTGAAGTTCGACGTCGGCCACGGCGCCGGAAGCTTCCATTTCCGCCAGGCCGAACCGCTGGTGAGACAAGGGTTCTGGCCTGACTCCATCTCCACTGATCTTCACGCCAACTCGATCAACGGCGCCATGATCGACATGCTGAACGTGATGTCCAAATTCCTGGCGATGGGCGTCCCGCTAAAGGAGGTCATCCGCCAGTCGACCACCAATCCGGCGCACATCATCAAGCGTCCGGACCTCGGCCAGATCGCCTACGGCGCCGAGGCCGATATCGCCGTGTTACGGCTCGAGGAGGGGCAGTTCGGCTTCGTGGACGTGAAAGGTGGCCGGATCGAGGGCCGCCGGCGGCTCGGATGCGAAATGACCATCCGCGGTGGCAACATCGTGTTCGACTTCAACGGTCGCGCCGGCACGCCGTGGCGGGAGGCCGACATCGACTATCCGGCGCGGTAATTGAGCGAATGTTCAGCACCCGCTTCAGCTTATTCGGCCGCGAGCGAGTAACGCACGATTTTTTCATCGTTTCGAACGACGATATGCCGGTTCGCATACGCCGGATGTGACCAGTGGACGGCGCCCAGTTCGCGCCGCCGGCTCAGTGGCTGCGTCGGCTCGATGAGCTTTGTCCGGTCGATTTCGTGATAGCCCTCCGGCGACAGCCTGGCGATGATCAGTTCGCCGCGATCATTGTTCATGAAGTAACGATCATGATTCCTGACGATCTGCGCCGAGGCCCAGCGACTCTTTTCCACCGTCACCTCCATCGTCTCCCACACCCGCTTGCCGGTGCGCGCATCGAGGCAGCGGAGCTGTCCGAAGCTGCAGATTCCATAGATGTAGTTGCCATCGATGACCGGCGTCGTGATGAGCGAATGGAGGCCGTCGGTGTTGACCACGTCGTTGCTGTGGCCGCGCCAGAGCAGTTCAGCGCGGGGCCGATGCGGATCCAGCCGGAACATTCGCGAGCCCTCGTGGATCGCGGTAATCAGGAGGCGATCTCCGCTCCTGACGGGAGTGGCCACAGTGACGCCGTTGTGGACCTGCAGCGGATGCTCCCAATAAACTTCTCCGCTGCGGGGATCAAGCGAGGAAATAGCGGAAGGATGCCAGATAATCACCTGCCGCGTGCCCGCTGTCTCGATCAGAATGGGAGGGTTGTAGCCGGTACCCCCTTCAGCGGGAAGAGACCGCCAGATCTCCTTGCCGGTCATCTTGTCAAACGCGACAGCCTGCGCGTTGGGGGCCCCGCCAACCAGGCAGATCAGCCGGTCGCCGTCCACCAGCGGCGCACCAACCATGCCCCACGGCGGCAGTGCGGCGTCGAGATCCTTCAAATAGTCCACTTCCCAGAGGATCCGGCCGGTCTCGACGTCATGACAAGACAAATTGCCCATGGCGCCCAGCGCGTAAACGCGATCGCCGTCGACGGTAGGTGTCGCCCGCGGGCCAAGATCATAGTGCAATCCCGCGTAGCTGAGCGGCCTCTTGTGTTCCCAGAGAATTCTTCCGCTGTGCTCGTCGAGGCAAATCACCCGTTCTACACCTTGCCGGCCCTCGCCGGGTGTGAAGTCCGTGACGAACACTCGCCCGCCGGACACTGCCGGACCTGCATAGCCCCGCGCAATCGCGACTTCCCACGAGACTTCCAGCCCGCCCTCGGGAAAGGTCTCCAGAATGCCCGTTTCTTTCCACTCCCCGCGCCGTCCTTCGCCACGCCACTGCGGCCAGTCGTCGGCCCACAGTGGAACAGCGCAGGCAAACGCAACCACGATCGCGATGTTCGGCCGGATTCTCATACGCGTCTCCCCCGAAAAGAGTCCCAGAAGACCCAGCGTATCACGAGCTGAGCACTGGAAAGGTCCTGTAAGTACCGGTTACTCAAACGGCTGCCGCGGCATTCCATTCCCGCCCTTCATCCCGTACAGTGAATGGTATGCAAAGCGCCGCCCGCCTCCAGCCGATGGCCAGCATCAGCATTACCGAACAACAGCGGCGCTGGCTGGACGGCAACGCGCAGGCCCTGGGCTACCAATCGCCGGACGCATACCTTCAATCCCTGCTCGACGCCGCTCGCAAGTGGCAGGCCACAAACCACCGGGAAGCCTCCGAGGCCTTCCGCTCCCGGGAAGAGGACCTCGACGCAGGCGGCGCCTTCTGCATCGAAGACCTCGAGCGCGCGCTGCGTAGCAAGTACCAAAGTCCCCGCTGACGGTCGCCGGGCGCCGGTTCCCCGCGTCTCCAGAGCCGCTGTATCGATGCCGGCGTGATGCAGACGTATGTCCGTTTCCCGGCTCTCTACAGTAGCGAGACCCATGAGCAGAGGCTGGTTTTCATCAAGGAGAACCTGAATGCTCTCGGCGATCTCGTTCAGGAGATCCACAAGAATCGCGCCGAGGTCAAACAATGGCAAGCGGAGTTGGTCAACCGGCTGTTGCCAAGGCTTGATGTGCTCACCACCGAGATCGATAATGCGATCCGCTATATCGACGAGAATCCCGATGGGGACTACAGGCCGGTGTACGTGGATCACATCGACACGGCTTACAACAAGGCGGACGCAGTGGCTGAAACGGTAGACCGCTACCTCGAGTGGGCCGATGCAGTCCGGGAGAAGCGTAAGATCAGCCAGGCGGCTATTCAATAGGATGCATCGTCGGGCGAGGCGGGGGACTGGAGCGCATTCCAACTATCAGGGCGAGGTATATCAGTGCTCCCGTCTCTTTCCCGGCATACACGATATCGGGGACGACTCTCGCAGCAAGCCCGGCAACGGGTGAGCGGACACACCGAAGGCTTCCGCCTGAGACGACAAAGGGCGATCGGGTGTGGTTACTTCTTGACTTCGGACTTTCGGAACATCGCAATCGCTTCGATCTCGACCAGGAGGTTCGAGCGACACAGTTTAGCTTCGATGCCCGTCGAGGCCGGATAGGGATCCAGACCCTGGGAGTCATAGAACCGGGTGCGCTCCTCGTTGAACTCGTCGTAGTCGCGATCAATGTCTCGCAGATAGCAAGTTGTTCGGACGATGTCCTGCCATGTAGCGCCCTCCGATGCAAGTAACCGGCTGATATTTTCGAAGGTACGGCGGCACTGAGCGCGTAGGTCGCCCCCGTGGACCGTGTTGCCCGCCTCATCTACGCTGGCTGTCCCGGAGATAAAGAGAATCACCAGCCCATTTAGATCGACTCGCATCCCGCGCGAGAAAGCGCTGCCATATTCACATGCTTCGTTCAACGCTTCTGGAGCCTTGATGGCACGTTTATTCACTGTTGCACCCTGCACTTCGTTAATCATTTCGTCAATCGACAACACGATTCCAGTTCCTCCACTCTGATACATCAAGCGCAGTGGTCGCTGCGCGACGCACCCCTGTCCATCTCCAATTCTGACGCAGCCACTGCCGCCTGCAAAGTGCCCCCTGAAGCGCGATCCATTCGGTCTGCGACAGACCAGTTCCGGACTTGACTGTCATGAATCATTATAGAGAGGTTTGGGCCGCGGTGCGAGCACTTTTTGACGAGTTTACAAAAGGGCGAACCAACCCGCCGCCCTGACCGTTCAGATGCGACCGCCTGGACT
>CAYLSS010000353.1:0-5440 GCA_964385765.1 uncultured Solibacteraceae bacterium | reverse complement strand
CCTTCATCTCGGAGATCTCGGTTTCTTCGTCCACCGGAGCGACACCGCTGATGCTGACCTCTACCGTGTAGCTGCCCCTCTTGCCGTCGAAGACAAGGTACCGCATCGCATTGTACATCTCGTCCCGTTTCGGAGTGAGTTCCCGCACGGCCGAGTAGATTCTGAGCGAGACGTTCGCGCGCCACCATTCGTTGTAGAATTTGACCGACCAGGATTCGTCAAACAGCAGGTTCTGCTGGCCGCTTACGACGATCGGGATGGAGCCTTCGACCTCGCCGATATTCGGACCGCCGGGGGCGCTGCCCGCCAGAAGCAGATTGAGGCTGGTTTGTCCGGGTGTCAAGCCCTCCACGGTGAGCGTCGCGCCGCGGGTGAGCGCCGCGACTTCCGGATCTCCGATGGCCATGTCGAGGCACTTCGCACGGTTGGTCAGGTCCGGCCAGAAGCGCTCCTCGAGCTGAGCGGAACGGCCAATCACCCGCAGCCCGCCGGCCGAGCCGCCGGGGTCGAGTTCGATCTTGCCCTCGTCGAGCGGGGTGACCTCCAGGGCGTCCACCTTGTTCATGAACTCATTGGAGACGATGACCGGCGGCGTGGTTTCTCCGTTGCGCAGATGCACCTTAAGGTCCTGCATGCCGCGGCGGCAGGTCACCTTCCAGGCGACCACTCGGGAAACCGAGTCTTCGGTCCGGAAGCGGTTGTAGTCATCCAGAATGATGTCGCCGTTGCTCGCGTCAGCCGATACAAGGAAACCCACTTCCACCGGAAGATAAATCGATCCGTCCCGCTCCACGCCGCCCAATTGCTGGGCGATGGGCGCCGCGGGATTGCCGGCCGGGACCGGCAGTTCCCCGGCGACCATGAACGGTATCCGCTGGTCGAGGGCCGTCGGGGCGGTGAATTCGATCACGCCGAGCGGCGTCCCGTAACTGTGCACCGGAGCGTCAGTCATCGGTTTCATCTCCACGCCCGCCGGGTATTTGAACATGTAGGCGGGATAGGGGAACAGGTGCGGGTTCACATGGGTCGTCCCGTCGAAGGTCTGGCGGATCATGTGCTTGATGGAACCGACCGCACGGGCGAGCTCCAGGTTATGGCCGAGTTGTTCGAGCCCCGCCTGCACGATGTCGGCCTGCGCATCGAGCCCGGGAACGGGCTCCAGCACGATCTGCAGGACACCGACGCCGACCTGCTTGAACTTGAGCACCGCGATCCCGGTGAAACCGTTCTGGTAGACCTCGTAGAGCCCGCCGGCGCTGTTCTCGACCGCCTCCACCACCTGGTTGATATTGGCGAGCGTGTCGCCGACGCCGGGGAATTGACCGATGACACCGAAGAGGCTGGCGCGACCGAGCTTGAACTCGTCCACGGAAGCCGAGTTGATGATCTCGTTGAGACTGTTGTTGAATTCCTCGAGGTTGACGAGAGTGCCAACCGTGCGAACCGGCAGTCCCTGAGCGGCGGCGGCGTTGGCGATGGACTCCTCCTGGAGCTGCTGGTTCAGCAGATCATCGGGAACGATCTGGAGGATCTTCCAGGCACCTTCCACCTTCTGGAGAAACGCCAGCGCACCGTGCTTGACCTGATGCGTGCCGTCGGGCGCCTGCGCGGTGAAGGAAACCCAGGCGCGTACGACGGCCATCGCGCCGAGGTCGCCGAGGCCGGTCGCCAGCGGAGTGAACTCGAAGCTCGAGAGTGTGACGTTCGAGCGAACGCGGTTGAGAAGCTCGCGGGCGCCGGCGATCTCCTCGGCCGTGTGCCCCTCGGTGACGCACTCGGCCAGGAAGCCGTCGATGTCCCCGCGCACCTGCGCTTCGAGCGCGCGCCGCACGACGCCGGCCGGTTCGCTGTCGCCCGGGACGTCGCTGCGCACGGCCAGTTCGGCGGCGCCCCGCGAGGCCGCGCCGCCCACCTGCACGACGATCGGATGCTTGCCGGTGCTCAAGCCTTCGGGCACCTGGACGTTGATCTGGTACAGCCCGACAAAGCCGGGCGCCAACCCGGCGAACACGACGGCCGCGCCGCGCCCGCCGATGGTCACGGCCACCTCTCGCGAAGCGTAGTTCACCGGCCCCCACTGCTGAGTGTCGCCGCCGGGCTGACCGGCCTGCGAGGGAGCGTCGGTGACCGGACCGAGGCCGGTGGCGTAGAGGATGAGGTATTCGACAGGAGTGGCCGGGTTGTCCTGATTGACGAGGGTCCAGTCGGCCGCGTGTAAGGCGGCGACTTCGCCCGCTCCGGTACCGGTCCAGGTGTAGAAGCCGGGGCCGCAGTCGGAGATCGCCACGGCAACCGCCTCGCTCGGGATCCCGCCGCGGTAGACCCGTAGGTGGACCGTGGCGCTGGTCAGTCCAAAGGGCAACTGCGCGTTGATCTGGCCGGCGCTCACAAAGGAGATAGCCGCCGGGAGAGTCCGCTTACCGTCGACGACATCGACCCGCACGCCGGCGATTTCGTTGGGCAGCGGCACCTCGGTCGCCACGTGGAGGCCTCCGGCGAGGTTCGAGCCGAAGATGGCGACCATCGAGCCCGGGGCGATCGCGTTGCTGTAGTCGGCGGCGTTCAACACGCCGCCAGGTGTGACGACGGGCTGGGCCCGGGCTGGGGCGGCCGTAGCGAGGAGGAACAGCGCGGCGATGAGAAGGATGCGTGAGTGGCAGATGCGAGAACGGACCGGGTTCGGCATGTGTATGACCTCAATATGCGGCGCAACCATGGATACCGTGGAAGCAAACTTTCAGATCAACAACTCCGTAATCCGCAGTGTACTACACGATTGCGTGCTTCGCTCGCCTGACGCAGAGGGGCACGAAGGGGGGCCCGGCACGAAGGGGACATTTGTGATGGGTATTTGTCAAGAGAAAAGAGCGTGCGTGTTCGCCTCCGAGCATCTCAACATCAACATGCCGGTCCACGTGATTCAGGCTCTTCTGGGACACGCGACGATGGATACGGTCATGGTTTACGCGAAGCTGTATCCCCAACACTTGCTCGATGAATTGCGTATTCCGCTGCATGCCGAAGTCACCCTGGCTGTTGTTCTCTCAACAGGACTTCACTGGGAAATTTTGCGCCGGGAAGTAGACTAGGCGGCCAGAACCCGGCCATTGAGGATCAAGGACTTGTTCTCAATGGTCGGGGCGAGAGGATTCGAACCTCCGGCCCCCTGCGCCCAAGGCAGGTGCGCTACCAGACTGCGCGACGCCCCGACATGTGATGCTTCTTTGATTTTAGAACACTTTCGCCCTGTGCCAGCTCGATGGGGGATCAGCACGCGCTCCGCCACTAACGCCGCCAGACCGGGCTCCAGAGCGATCAGCTTCGCCACACGTTCCGGATACTTGAGCGCGAAAAACATACAGATGTCCGCACCGAAACTGTGCCCCACAAGGTGCCCCTGTTCCATTTCGACAGCGTCCAGGAGAGAGCGAAGGTCCTCGGCCTGCCGAGATGGTCCTGAAAATGGGCATCCCAAAGCCGTTTCGGCAGGTGAGTGCCCTCTATCTCGAAACATACGCGGTAAGGATCAGCGACGTCTACGCAACACGTCGAAACAAAGCTGCTGCGCTCAACAATTTCTGGCAATTCATCGTCGCGCACTTTCCTGAGGTTCATAAATGCAGAGATGTTCTCCCGAAGCATCTCAACAACAACATGCCGGTCCACGTGATTCAGGCTCTTCTCGGACACGCGACGATGGATACGGTCATGGTTTACGCGAAGCTGTATCCCCAGCACTTGCTCGATGAATACCGAAAAACAGTGCGAGGCCTCTATCGGGCTGTTCACGGCGAAGCGAGCTTGCGCAACCCTACGGCAGCGGAGTGGGCTGCCTTTGAGGCGAGCTGCAGTCTGCGTGACATGGGTACTCATCTTTGCGCCCTGCCCACGGGAGAGTACTGCCCAAGAGGCCTCGTCTGCCTGGGATGTGTCCATGCCCAGCCCAAAAAGAGTGCGGTTCCCGTATTTCGCCGGATGTTGGCAAGCCACGAACGTCAGCTTGTCGGGGCCAAAGATCGAGGAGAACCCGCCGGGCAGATCGCGTCACGGGAACTTGAGGTTGTCCGCATCAGGAGTGCTCTGCGGCGCGCCGAGGAAGTGAGCGACGATGTCGCGGCAGCGATTGAGAGTGCGGCCGGCCACGATCGTTGAGCTAATGACTGGCACCAGAGCGCAAGCATGGTTTCGGACGGCCCGATTTCGCTACTGTAGAATAGGAGTGTTGACTGCCAAATGAGCCAGGTCACGTTTTCCATACCGGATGAGATCCTCCTCGCCTTGAGGGCGACACCGGACTCCCTTGCGTCCAGGATTCGGTTTGCTGCGTCTGTCAAGCTGTATGAGATGGGCGAGCTTTCATCCGGGGCCGCTGCCCAGCTTGCTGGCGTTCCAAAGCCATTCTTCCTCAGCCATCTCGCGGACTATGGTGTGAATACCTTTGACCTCAGCGAAGAGGAGATCACCCAGGATTTCAAGAGTGCGTGAGGCGATCTGCGATACCTCACCGATCCAGTACCTGCACCAGATCGGTTGCTTGCATCTACTGGAGGATCTCTACACCCGTACTCTCATTCCTCCTGCCGTCGTGGGTGAGTTGGAGCGAGGCAGCGCAATGGGCGTCGATCTACCAGAGATCCACACAGTGCCCTGGGTGAAGATTCAGGCTCCGGAAGGACTGGACAAGGTGCCTGTGGCGGCGGACTTGGGCGCCGGGGAGAAAGAAGTGCTGGCGCTGGGAATGCAGGTCCCGGACGCCGTGGTGATCCTCGATGAACGACTCGGGCGATTGTATGCCAAAGCGCTGAAGCTGACCTTCACTGGCACGCTGGGAATCCTGTTACGCGCCAAAGTGGAAGGCCGGATTCCCAGGATCGAGCCCTTGCTCGAGCATCTTGATCGTTTGGGATTCCGCTTGTCGGCCAGGACCCGCGCCGCAGTTCTCAAGCAGGCTGGCGAAAGTTCTCCGTAAGACTTGTTCAGCTGGCGTACTTGTTGGCAACCCACTTGTCGGTCCCTGTGTGAACTGGGCGCCTCATCCTTTCGCGGCAAGCAAGCGGCACTGAGACCACGAGTACCGCTTGTGGGCGGTGCAAACTGCAGTCGGGCTACGCCCTCCCTCCGTCAGCCGCCGCCCACAAGCTGAATCTCCGCAACTTCCCCCGCAAGGGGGGGCAGTGTGCGGCGATCGCAGGCTTCCAGATATTCGCCTCTAACGAAAAAGGCCGCGGAGATTCTTGCCCGGCGCAAAGGAAGCAGCGCGCGGCTGTGGTGGCTGTTCGAGTCAGAGCACTACCCCGGCCGCCACATCACGAAATTGACGAACGCGCATAACCGCGCCCTCGAGGACGCCGGCATCCCCGAGGCATTCGTGATGTGTACGATCTACGCCATCGTGCCGACTTCCCGGTCATGCCGACTTTTAACCGACGCCGCGCATTTA
>CAYLSS010000352.1:0-5449 GCA_964385765.1 uncultured Solibacteraceae bacterium | reverse complement strand
CCGGGGCCCCGCGAAGCCGATGAGTGCATTGGGCTCGGCGATGTTCAGGTCGCCGAGCATGGCGAAGCTCGCCGTCACGCCACCGGTGGTCGGGTCGGTGAGGATGCTGATGTAGGGGATCCGGGCTTCGTCGAGCTTCATCAAGCCGGCCGCGATCTTGGCCATTTGCATCAGGCTCACCGCGCCTTCCTGCATACGCGCGCCGCCGGAAGCCGAGATGATCACCAGCGGCGCTCTGTTTTCGATCGACCGTTCGATGGCCCTGGCTATCGTCTCACCCACCACGCAGCCCATGCTGCCGCCGATGAATTGAAGCTCGAGCACGCACACGTTGACCTCGCGGCCCGCTAGCTTTCCGGTCGCCGAAACGATGGCGTCCGACAGCTTGCTGCGCGCAGCCATCCCCTCCAGGCGCTGTTTGTAAGGCTTGGCGTCGGAAAACTCGAGTGGATCGCCCGACTTGAGCTCTGAATCGTGCTCCTGCCACTCGCCGTCAAGCAGCAAGGCAACCCGCGCCCGGGCACTGATCTTGAAGTGATATCCGCACTTCGGGCAGACTTCCTGATTCTCCGCCAGAGTCTTGCGCCACAGGATTTGGGAGCAACTGGCGCACTTCTGCCACAGGCCTTCGGTCTTGACCGTCTTCTCGCCCTTCTGCTCGGCGACACTGGGCTTTTTGCGGGTAAACCATGCCATGGTGATTGCGCTGTAACCAGATACCTCGAACTACCGTAACATGCCGGAACCTGACAATCCCCGCTAGACTTCTTTCGGCAAAACGTATGGCTCTCTGTACTTTCTTGTCAAGTAACCGTTGGCCTCCGCGTCGCCGGGGAAAGTCTCGGTCTTCGGATCGAAGACCAATTTACGACCGGTCCGGTAGGAGATGTTCGCCAGGTGGCAGATCGTGGTCGACATGTGGCCATCGAGAACCTCGCAATGGAGATCTTCCCGCCGTCGGGAACGGACGCAGCGGATGAAGTTCTCGAAGTGGTTCTCCTCCCGCTCCTCGAGTGGTGGAATCCTCGGTCCGGCGAAGTAGTTCCGTTCGGGAAAGCTTGCGTTCGAAATTGTCTCGTCCACCACGGACTCGCGGTCGCGCGGAATAAATTCTCCCAGCACCGTGTGCCACCCTTTGGCCGACGAGACATATCCCTTGTGCGTGAAGAAGAAATTGCCCGTGCTCCGGATGCCGTCCATCGGGGGCGTGTAAAGGTTCGTCAACTCGACGTCGAGCAGCGTACCGTCTTCGTATTCGACAGTAGCTAGCTGGACATTGGGTGTCTCCTGATCAGAGTCCCATTGGTAAACGCCGCCGGTACAGTGCACCTTGATGGGGTGGACCTCCTTGCGCATGCCCCAGCGGGCTACATCCAGCTCGTGCACGCCCGAATTGCCGATGTCGGATGTCGAGGTGTCCCAGAAAAAGTGCCACCCGTAGTGGAAACGGTTGATATTGAAGGCGCGATATGGCGCCGGCCCGAGGTACAGATCCCAATTCACACCCTCGGGAATAGAGGACTCCTGGCGCCGGCCGATGCTGCCGCGTCCCTTGTAGATGATCACCTTCGCGCGGTAAATATCGCCCCATTGCCGGCCGCCGAGGAACTTCATGGCGGCCCGGTCTTCAGCATCGCTGCGCCGGTTGAGACCCACCTGGACCATGCGGTTGTACTTCCGGGCGGCCTGGGCCATCTTGCGGCCCTCGACGATGGTGTGCGAGACCGGCTTTTCCACGTAGACGTCCTTACCGGCCTGGCAGCCCCAGATGGTCTGGAGCGCATGCCAGTGATCCGGCGTGGCAATCGAGACCGCATCGAGATCGTCGTACTCAATGAGCTTCCGGTAGTCGACCACGGTCTTCGGCCGATAGCCGGCGATACGCTCAATCTCCGCAACCGCCCCGGGGAACAGCCGTTCGTCCACATCGCAAAGGTAAGCGACCCGGACATTCGGCATCTGAGCATAGGCGCGGTAATGGGACTTTCCCCGGCCGTGGAAGCCGACCACCGCGATGTTGACGGTGTCATTGGGACTGCTTTGTCCCCACGCCGGCCGGACGGCCGGGGCGGCGGCCAGGGCTGCCCCTTTCATGAAATCCCGACGAGACGATGAAGTCACTCTCACCTCCTGAAGCTTCGGAAATCGAGGTAGCTGATGGCCAAGTATATCGCAGCGCACGGGTGGAGGCAGCGGCCTACAGAACCGATCTCGTGCAGCCGAAATCATGGTAGATGGGGGTCAGAAGCAGAATTGCCGGTTTCCCGGCGGCCAACCTCGGCATCATCATCGTGATGATCGCTTTCTGGAGCGCGCTGGGGAGCTTTATCGTACCGGCCGCCAGGTACACTGACTTCCTGAACCTCTACATCGGCGGTAAACTCTCCAACGAAGGCCGGCACTCGGAATTGCACGACCCGGCGCTGCAGCTCGCCGAGGAACGCCTTTACGTTCCGGACAAAGCGCAACTTGTCCCCTTCGTGCGACCCCATTTCTACGCCTGGATGCTGGGGCCGCTGGCCCAGATCCCATTCGAGCCGGCATTCTGGATATGGATCGGCCTGCATTGCACCCTACTCGCTGGGTGTTGGTATTGGTCCTGGCGCGAGTTTGGCCCCGATGCTCCCGTGATCGGATCGCTATTTCTTCCGACGGCCCTGGGTATCGCCCATGGGCAGGACTGTGTGTTCATGCTGTGCATCGTCATTGCGTCTTATGTCCTGGCCACCCGGGAGCGGCCCCTGCTGAGCGGGCTGGTGCTGTCACTCGGATTGATGAAGTTCCATCTGCTCCTCCTGATCCCCGTCGCCATGCTCTTGCAGCGCCGTTGGCGAATGCTGTCGGGCTTCAGTATCGGAGCCGCCGGAGGCGTCGCGTTCGGGCTGGCGCTGGGCGGTATCCAGGGCTCGCGAGGCTACATCCGGATGCTCCTCGACAGGGAGGGGATCAAGGGGCTGTATCCGAGCCCGGAGCTCATGACAAACATTCACGGGTTGGCGCGCAACCTTGCCGGCGACGATCTCTGGCTCCGCTTGCTGCTCGTGGCAGTTGTGCTGGCGCTTTTTCTCCTGGCAACGTGGCGGGCGCCCTATCGGCGGTGGCTGTCGGCCTCGATCGCGGCCACACTCCTGGCTGTGCCTCACGTTCACGGCTACGATACCGCTATCTTGCTTCTGCCAGTCTGGCTGGGGATGTTTGTGTCCGATTTCGCGCCGACAAAGCTCGCCGCCGCGACCTTGGTCATGCCGCCGGTCTTCCTCATGACCATCGGGGGCGTCCCGTGGGCCGCCGCACCCTCGTTGGCAATGCTCGCTTTCCTGGTCGCGCTGGCAGTTGAGAACGTGAGGGAAATTGGCGTTACGTCTGCGGGAGGCATTGCCGGCGCCACGTCCTCTGTCCAACCTGCCATCGAACTGATCGAACACTCGCAGGCCAGGTGATAGCTGCCCCATGGTTGGTGCCGGCTGCCCGGCACGAACCCCAACCAGCGGACCGCCCTGGACCCGTGTCGCAGCAGTAGCCTGCCTGGCGCCGGCCCCACGCGGCTGAACCCCTGAGCGTCCAGCCGACCTTGACGCCTGCGTCGCCAGTTGGTAGCCTGCAAGCTTCGAATGATGCCGTCCCCGTCCAGCGGCAAGGACAGGAATCGCGACGCGCGATGAAGGCCGACATCATTTTCTGGGTGCACTCGTACTACGGGGCAGGTCACTACCGGAGGGTCGCGAACCTCGCCGCGGCTCTGGTGCGGTGCGATCCCTCAATTCGTATCGCCCTTGTTTATACTGACCTTCCCGGGTTGGTCCCGAGCGAGTTCCGATTCTTCCCCTCAATCGTTTTGCCGCAGGCCACGGGTGAGTCGGCCGGCGAGATCCGCTCGGAGCGTCTGCGACTCTTGCGCCAGTCATTGCGTTCCGCCCGTTTTTCTGTCGCGGTGCTCGAATTCTTCCCGTTTGCGCGCCACGAACTGATCGACGAAGTTGACTGGCTCGTCACGCAGTTGCGCCGCAACAACCCTGAACTGACCGTGGTCAGTTCGGTGCGCGACATCCCGCGCTCCGAAGCCGCCGGATCCGAGCCGCAACTCGCGTGGCAGCGGAGAGTTTCCGGATATACGGCACGCTACATCGATATTTCCCTGATCCACTCGGATTCGCTTGTGGTGTCGCTCGACGAACTATGGATCGGGAAGATCCCCTTCGCCGATCGCCTGGTCTACACTGGCTTCGTCACGGCGCCAAGCCCGGCGGTGTCCGAAGGACCGGCTGTTGATTCGATCATCTGTTTTTCCGTCGGGTCGGGAGCTGGTGAACGGGAGACAGCCGCGAGCTTCCGCGACGTATGGTCGTGGGCGAGCCAGGCGAATGGAGCGGCGGGAAACACGACAGCCTATCTCTTTCCCGGTAGCGGCGTTGACATCTCTCAACGAGACCTGGGCGCAGGCCTGCGTCTGGGCGAGTGGCATCAGTATCGAGCAATCGCTGCGAGGGCCTGTCTGTCAATCTCACGCTGCGGATACAACACGGCCTACGAGTTGCTCGCCTGGGGCGTCCCTTCAGTCTTCTATCCGCGCGCCGTAGCGGAGCAACAACAGCGGGCGCGTCTATTCGCCGATCTGGGCTGGGCCGCAGTGGCTCTTGACCGTGATGCCCTGCAGACGGCGATCCGGAGGCGACTGACAACTCCCGAGACCCGCTCGAAGCCGCCGAAAGTCGACTTGTCAGGCGCGACGAATTCAGCGCGAATTCTGTTGAGCCTGGCCGGTAATGGTGAGCCAGTCGGGCTCTGCGACGAGATTCTTTCTCGACGGACCGCGGTGGGGCCGTCCGATGGAGGCTGATTACGGCAAACGCGCGTTGGATTCGGCCTACGCCGAGGCGTTTCGGGGCGTGGAGTCCTTTGCGTTGATCGAGCATCCAGCTCACACCAACGTCGGTTCCCACCTGATCTGGCTGAGCACCGCGCTTTACCTCACGCAAGACTTGAACGCGCGGCTTGTGTACGCCAGCGGCATCGAGGACTTCTCGACAGCGAAGCTGCGGCGTTCGCTGGGCGATGGAGCGATCGTACTTCGCGGCGGCTACTTCGGTGATCGCTGGCACCGCATCGGCAAGGGAAGCGGCCGCGTGCCACTGTTCCTGAACATTATCAAGCACTTTCCAGCCAGTCGGATTTTCCTGATGCCGCATAGCATCTACTACCACGATCCGGCTGAGCTCGACCACGCCCGGCGAGTCATGAACGAGCATCGGCGCCTGACGATTTTCGCGCGCGATTGTGACGCCCACGCCTATGCTGCAAAGCACTTCGGAAACTGTCGCACAATTCTCTCTCCCGATAGCGCCGTGCACCTGGCTGGCCACCCACTTTTCACGCCGGCCCCGAGACGCCGCGATCGCGTCTTCTGGCTGCTCCGCAATGACGACTGGGATGTCGCCAATCGTTTTTCACT
>CAYLSS010000351.1:0-5468 GCA_964385765.1 uncultured Solibacteraceae bacterium | reverse complement strand
CGGTCTCCCACGCCAGCGGTCCCGGCATTGGTATCGTGCTGCGCCGCGGCCCGCACGCCGGCCGCGTCGTAATGCCGTTCAACGAGAGCGTCTACCCGGGCGGCAACCTGGATCCCGACAACTGGCGCTTCCACGTCTATGCCGCCTACTCCGACGACGGCGGCGAGACTTGGCAGCGCGGCCGGAACGCACCCCATCACCAGGATGCGCCCGGCCAGGCGGGCTGGGGCAACGAAGTCCAGATGGTGGAGCGCGCCGACGGGACCATCCTCCTCAACTCGCGCAGTTTCCGAGCCTCGCGCGTCCGCAAGACCGCCACCAGCGCCGACGGCGGCGAAACCTGGACGCCGCTGGTCGACGAGCCGCGGCTACCCGAACCCATGTGCATGGGCAGCATCTTCCGCTACGGCGACCCGCTCGACGGCGAACGCAGCCTGATCCTCTTCAGCTCTCCGGCGAGCCAGGAGAAGCGGACGGCAGGCACCATCCGGCTGAGCTACGACGAAGGCGCCACCTGGCCGGTGTCGCGCGTGCTGGTATCGAAAGGGCAATTCGCCTACTCCTGCCTGACACGCCTCGTCGGCGGGCGCATCGGGTGCCTTTACGAGACGGACGATTACGCGCGAATTGTGTTTGCCCGGTTTCCGTTGGAGTGGCTGGAAGGCGGGGCGGTGGGTTCACACTAGCTGCTATCGGGAGTTTGATCTCGGGCGATGGCGTTCAACGAAGAAGACGTTGCTGCCGGAGCGCGACATCTTTCGCCTTGCCGGAAGCGAGTGAGCAGTGAGCACCCGGCGAACCGAGACTATCATGCCGGGTCAGCCCTGCGTCCACTCCTCGAACCACGGCGTCCCCGGCACCCGCCGCGTCTTTGCCACCTCCTCGTTCATCGTGACCCCGAAGCCTGGGCGTTCGGGGAGCGTAATGAAACCCTTTTCAAGGATATCTCCCTCCTGCACCCAGTTCTCCCAAATCTCGTAGTCGCGCATCCAGTGCCATTCGAGCGCGATGAAGTTCGGCATCGTGGCGCAGGCGTGCGCTGACCCCATCGTCCCGATCGGCGACACGACGCAATGCGGCGCCACCGGCACGTAGTAGGCATGGGCCATGTCGGCAATCTTCCTCCCTTCTGACAGCCCGCCGCACTTCTGCAAGTCCGGCATGATCACATCCGCGGCCCGCTGCTCCAGAACGTCGGTGAAGCCGTGTCGCAGAAAGCGATTCTCGCCGCAGCAGATCGGCGTCGACGTCGACTCCCGAACGTCTCGCATCGCCTTCACGTTCTCCGCCGGCACCGGCTCCTCGAAGAACATGAGCTCGAACTGTTCGAACTCCTTGGCCAGGCGCTTGCCGGTGGTCATGTCAAAGCGCCCGTGGCCGTCGACGCACAACTCGATCTCGCGAGGGAAGAAGTCCCGAACATAGCCGACGCGCTCCACCATGTAGTCGATCTCTTTGTTGTTCGCGGTCCAGTTCACTTGATCCCAACGGTGCGGGTTGCGTGCGTCGTCACAGTCGATCTTGACCACGGTGAAGCCCTGGCCCTTAATCCACTGGAGCGTCTCCGGCGTCTTGGGATCGTCGGGATCATGGCGGGCAGAATCGCAATAGATGCGAATCCGATCGCGCATCTTGCCGCCCATAAGCTGATAGACAGGCAGTCCGAGCGCTTTGCCCGCGAGGTCCCAGAGCGCGTGCTCGACGCCACTAAGTGCTGTCGTGTGCTGGCCGCCCTGAGCTCCGGCGAAGATGCCGGCGGTCCGCAGCCGCTCCCACAGGAAATCGATATTCAGCGGATCCTGCCCGATCAGAAAACGGCGGAAGCGGCGCTGAATGATCGAGACCGCACCGTCAGCGGCGTCGGTACACTCGCCCTCGCCGTAGATGCCGTCATCCGTGTAGATGCGTACATGCGTCTGATGTCCGTGAACGCGGACCTCCGCGGTTCGAACATCGGTGATCTTCAGCTTGGGCCGCCGGTATGGAGTACTGCTCCCCTGAACCGCCGCCGAGAGACGACTGAGGCCGAACACTCCCAAGCCGCAGCCTGCCCGCGCCAGGAAATCTCGTCGCGAATCTCTTCTCATAAGCCCCGCCTTTCTTCTCTAGCCGACGTTTTATCACACGCGCGCCCCAATCAGCGCATTGGGACGCCGAGACGCGAACTCAGTAGTCGCAGCTCCTCCCGTGTCTCGGCGATGAGGTTTTCCAGACCCTGCCGGTGGCGCCACGCCTGATTGTCGAGCGCGTTGCCAGGGTTGGCCAGCTCGGCTTCGATCTCTTGCAGATACTTCTCACTCAGTTCCAGATACCGCGGCGCGGTCTTCGGGTTGTGAAAACCTTCGCCATTCACAGTCACGTAGACCGGCGTCGTGTGCGCCGCCTGCAGCCGCCCTGCCGCCGCGCGCGCTGCGATCCAGATCCCACGCTCGACAGGTAGCGCCATGTCGATCGTCAATTCCTCGGGCGAGCCGCTGGTCCGCTTGATCACCTCACCATGGACTACGATCTCGAGTTCACTCAGCGGAACCACTTCACGATGCCCACGGGCCGTGGCGCGGACGTGAACAGTGGCGCCCGCAGATACATCGATAGTATCTCCCGGCAGCCGGTCATTGACCTCCAATTCCACGATCGGACCAGTGGTCGCAAAAGTATGCCCGGCCTTGACCGCGGCCAGCCAGCGGTCAAATGTGAACTGATCGCCGACGTAAGTGTAGAAGCGCGCATCGCCGATCTGCGAATGGCCGGACTCGAGTCCGAAACGCGGGCCGCGGCCGCACCATGGGAAGTCCGAGCCGGCGAGCGCCGTCAGCGGGATGCCAAGGTCCAGGAAATGGTAGTAGTGCTCGGTGATGATCGGGCCGCCGGGGACGCAGAACTGCGCGAGTTCGAGAAAGTCCAGCCTGCCGCGGATGGCGTCGAGCGTCATCCCCCGGTAACCATGAAACGACGCTCCCTGATGGGCGTAGCCGCTCACCCCGCCAAGTTCATGAACCCGGTCGAACACACGCCCGTAGTTGTAGTAATCACGCGGGAAACGGACCAATTCATCGGCGCCGAGTGAGATAGTGTGACCGATCTCGGGCGTGCGGGGCTCTTCCTGGCCGGAGGAGAGGATGTAATCTTCCTCGCGATAGCGACCGGCGTCGCCAAAAGAGTATTGGCTGAAGAAGGTCGCCCAAAAATCGCCCATTTCGAGAATGTTCCCCACGTGAATATCTTCCGCGGCCATCCATCGGAGTAAGTGTCGATCCGTGCGCGGTGAGCGCTGGACGTGGATGTGATCATCGGCCGAATACCAGCCGCGATCAGGCATATCGATCCAGCGGTCGAGAAAATACTCCGCACGAAGATTCTGGCCGGCGTCGAGCCGGATGGTCTGCCGCTGCGGAATGAACTCGTACCCTTTCGAAACGGAAATCTCGTAGGCGCCCGGCGGGACGATGGCCGAGAACTCACCATCTACGTAGAACGCGCCGTCCGGCTGGAAGGCGAAGCCCTCCGCGCGGTCCTGGCGGCCCCACATCGCCGCGACCACTCCCTCCACTGCCGTGACGGCGTCTCCCTGCTCGTCAAGCAACAGCACCCGGGCGGGAATCGACCGGCGCACCTCCCGATCGGCAATGCGAACCCGTAGCGTGGCGTTCTGATTCTCTTGCGCCGAATGAATGAGGGCGACTAAGAATAGCGGAATTAGTAAAATTCGCTTAGACATCGGGCGGTCTCCATGTTCTCGGCGGAGTAAAAGCTCCACGGCCCGCCGCGTAGGGCGGAACCGCATCGGATGGCTGGAGTGCTTTGCGGAAGGCCACATTCTCCGCTGTGTAGGCGCGGTCGAAGCGCATCCCCTGCTCGGACACCTCATCCAGACGAGGCGTACGGATCACCGGATTGCCGTAGCATCCGAGGTGCGGCGCTGAATGATCGTCTGTAAGCACCATCAGAATGTTGGGCTGCCTGGGCAACTGCAGGAATGCCGGAGCGGCGACAGCCGACTGAAACAGCGCACGGCGGGTTGTTCGGGACATCGGTTCAAGCCTAACGGCATGCGCCGGCAAGCGCAAGATGATCAGGCTTCGACAACCCGATATACTCTAATCAGATTCATCGTGCTGATTATCCGCCTTCTGACCACAGTCATTCTCGGGGTATTAGGCAGCGCCTTTGCAGCCGAAGACGATCCTGGACAACCGGAACCCGGCGCTGCGGAACCAGCAGCCGGACTGACAGCCGAGTCCACTGATCCCGAGGACCGGCGCGCGCAACTGAACCTGCTCGGACAGACCGACATCGAGGCCGGCGAGAGCCGTCGCAATGAGAATATTCAGTTCAACCTGATCGACAATAATGCCCTCAAAGAGCTGAACGTCAGGCTCGGAACCACCGCCACGATTGTTGACGACTTTCGCGCGGATCAGAACTACTTCGGTAGCGAATTCGGCACTTCCCCCGCGGCTGCGATTCACCTCACGGCGTGGATGTGCCTGGAGACCACCCTCATGGCCGGATCTTCTACAGTCACGTGAATAGCTTGTTCACCGCGCGCTCGTTTTTTCAGGCCGGCGACGTGCAGCCGGCTAGGGAGAATGACTACGGCTTCTCCCTGACAACTCCCTTGTGGGAAGGTGCAAACTTCACCGCTGACGGCGGTCAGACCAGGAGCCGCGGTCAGGTGAACGGAAACATACTGATTCCCCTGCCCGGGGAGCGCATCCCGCTTGCCCGCGACCCGGAGCGTCGAGCCGTCGTGGAACGCATCATTGCCGCCTACCCGAACCAGTTGCCGAACCGCCCGGACATCGCCCCGCGGATGCTCAACACCAACTCGACGCAGGAGATCGACAATGACACGATTGGCGGTCGCATTGAGCAACGCTTCCGGGAACAGGACACGCTCTTCCTGCGCTACGAATATCTCGCTCAAGGCGTTCGCGCTTTCCAGTTCGTCAAAGGACAGAACCCGGACACCTCCACGCGATCGCACCAGGCGCGTGCCACCTGGACGCGCGCCTGGTCGCCGCAAACTGTCACTGATGTCTCGCTCGGCTTCAACCGTGTAGGTTCGCTCCTCACCCCCGAGGATGACTTCATCGGATTCCGGGCCAGCGTCAGTGGCGTGCTCGAGGGGCTTGGCCCGGGCAACGCCATTCCTATCGACCGGGCGCAGAACGACTTTCTCGGCGCGGCCAAGCTGACTGCGGTCCGCGGCCGGCACCAGCTATACTTCGGCGCCGGAGCCCGCCGCCGCCAGTTGAACGGAGCCGAGTCCGACGCCCACCTTCCTCATTTCCGATTCGGCAATAACTTCGGCAATGACGCGATTACGAATATGCGCCTCGGGCTGGCCAGCAGCTACTTTGCCGGCGTGGGTCATGTGCATCGCGGATTTCGCATCTCCTACTTCCACGGCTTCGCCGGGGACAAGATTCAGGTGAACCCGCGTCTTACCACCACCATCGGCCTTC
>CAYLSS010000350.1:0-5487 GCA_964385765.1 uncultured Solibacteraceae bacterium | reverse complement strand
TTCTACAACCTTGCCGTGATGCGGTACACCCTATATACAGGGGAGCCCATCTTCGTCGGCTTCCTTCGGACCTGGCCGGGTCCCAGGTTCTGGTGCGTCTTCTACCTGCTGGCCGATCTCGGCTACATCTGGCCTTACCTGGCTTCGAATGCCGCTGTCCCGCTCGCCGCGATGTGGTTGGGACATTTGCCCGGAGCCAGCGACGATGCGCTGGTCCGAAACCTCGGATATGGAATCTATCTCGCCGCCTTCGTGCCGCTGGTGCTTGGCGGGAAGGTCTATAACGTGGTGGAGAAGATTATGCTGACGAAGGTCGCCCTTGTCCTGGGCTATCTTGTTGTCATCGATCTCCTGCTGGTGAGATGGGAGACCTGGGTGGACGTCTTCACCGGTTTTGTGAAATTCGGCTCGCTGCCCGAGGGCGAGATTGATTGGGGGACGCTCGCTGCTTTTGCGGCCGTGGCCGGAGCGGGCGGCCTCTCGAATACCTTGTTCTCCAACTATGCCCGCGACAAGGGGTGGGGGATGGGAAGCAGCGTCGGAGCGATCCCAAGCCTGGTTGCCGGCAAGAAAATCCAACTCGCCCACATCGGCAAAACGTTCCCCCTTAACCCTGTCAATCTAGAGCGCTGGCGTGGATGGGTCCGGCACATTCTCCGCGATCAGATCTGGGTATGGGGCCTGGGCTGCATCCTCGGCATGGCCTTGCCGGCTCTCCTCTCCCTGGAATTCATCGACGGCGCCGAGGTCGAAGGTCACTCCGCCGCCGCCATGACCGCTCGGGGCATCGCGGACCGGCACGGAAACATCTTCTGGGTGACCACGCTGTTCTGCGGATTTCTGGTCTTCGCACCGGCCGTGGTGCAAACCAACGACGGCATCGTGCGGCGTTGGACCGACGTGGTTTGGAGCGCCAGCGGGCGCGTTCGCGGCTGGAAAGGGCGGCAAGTCACACTGGTGTATTACGGCATCATGGGGCTGTATTGCGTGTGGGGCTTGATCGCCTTGCGGCTGACACCGGATCCGCTTGTGCTGGCGATTGCCAGCGGCGTGCTCGGAAACATCGGGCTCGGAATCTCCGCCTTGCACGCCCTCTTCGTCAACCGCGCGCTGCTGCCGGTGGAGTTACGCCCGCCGGGGCTCCTTCAGCTAGGATTGATCGGCACTTTCCTCTTCTTCCTTGGAATCTCCTGGTTTGCGCTTCAGCGCAACCTGCTCGGCTGACCAACGCTCCCGGCACAACTGGAGCGCACCACCACCGGCGATCAAAGGCGGGCACTGCGCCAAATGCCTCAATGAACAGGTCTCGCATTTCTAAGCCAAACGAAACAAAGCACCTCGTCTTTGGCCGCCAGATTGCAATCCTTGATCTGATAATCTGGGCATCTGGTCTTCGAAAGATCAGATTCGGATTTCAGTATCTTCTTCTGCCGAGAAGGATGGCCACCATGCCGGAAACAGCCACCCGCAAGCCTGAGACATTGCGCACCCTGCCCGGGGATGACATACGCCAGATCATGTGGCGGTTCGCGGACCGCTACGACCTCCAGATGCTTGTTCAGTCGACCCGTCAAGTCGCGCGCGGCCCTATCGCCAAGATGGTCGCCGAGGGCGTTCGCAACTCACATGAGTGGACCGAGCAAAAGAACACGATGCTGGCCGAGTTCGACACCGCCGGCATCAGCTCGATGTTCGTCGACCCCGAGCACGGCGGCTACATCGAGGGACCGAAAAACCTCGCCATGGCGCTTGCCGCCTTCGAACTCGCCTGGGTGGACGGCGGAGCCGCCACCTGCTCTTTGGCCACGGGACTCGCCCTGGCGCCAATCCACGAGCGTGGCACCCCCGAACAGAAGCAGCGCTACATGAGTCTCTCGGTTCCGGGAGCCGCCGGAGCGAACAGCGCCCCCTGGCGCGGCGCCTTTGCGCTTACCGAGCCGCTCCCCTACGTCGGTGTCGAGACCGGCCTGCTCGGGGGTAAGCTTCGCGTCGTCGAGTGGAACGACGAAGAGCCGCTCCTCGAGATCACCAAGCGCGGCCGCTTCATCACCAACATGGGCTTCGCGAACTTCGTGACCGCCGCGGTCGACTCCGGTGACGAGCGGATCAAGGGCTCCTGCATGGTGATTCTCGAGGAGGACGACCCCGGCGTTTTCGACCGTGGCATGCCGGCCCGCAAGCTCGTCCACCAGCTTTCCTCCACCAATGACCCGGCTTTTAATCTGAAGATCCCGGCCAGCCGGATCATCGGCGGCTACACCATCCAGGCCGGCGTGATCGTGCCAAATTACAGCCATGGGGAGATCATCGAAGCAGTCTTCCGGCGTACGCGGGTCACGGTCGGGTTGATGACGGCGGCCAAGCTGCTATCGGCGGTCGAACCGCTGATGCGCTACCATCGCGACCGGTTCCGCGGCGGCGACGCCGTTCCCGAAGGGTCGCCCCGCTTCGAACTCGGTCTCCAGCAGCGCGAGGACGTGCTGCACCGCCTGCTCGAAGTCTGGGCTACCGGCGAAGCCGCCACATCGCTCGGTTTCGCCACCGCTTACCTGTTTGACGTCCTCGATCCGCTCGAGAAGGAAAAGGACGCCATGCTCGCGGGCCAGGGGCTCAAGGGCGGTGCGGCGATGAAAGCTCTCAGGCGAAGAAACCCCGACGCAATCGAGCTGATCGAGCTCGAATCCTTACCGCCGGAAAGGCGCGACCAGGCCCGGTATGAGGCGCTCAAGAATGACAGGATCGTGCAGTTCCTGGTCCTCGACGCCCAAGCCAATGTCCTCTGTCCGGCCACGAAGCTCTGGAACACCGGCCACGGCGCGAACGTCATGCGCGAGGCTGTCAGCCTGATGGGCGGCTATGGCATCACCGAGGACTGCCCGGGCTTCCTCGGCCACAAGTGGATGGACGCCCAGCTCGAGGCCACCTATGAAGGTCCCGAGGCCGTCCAGCGTCGGCAGCTCGGTCTTACCATGACCAACGACGTGTTCCTCGCTCAGTTCAAGGCCTGGATTCAGCAGATGCGCCAGATCGCGGGCCGGCGTCCCGGAACCGGGGCCTGCGCCCTCGCTTCGGCGATGCACCTCTGGCAGTGGACTCTCCGCCACCTGCAGACGCACAAGGACGCGGCCGGCGCCAGGCTGTATCAAAGCGCCCGTCAGGGCATCACCTTTCCGATGGCGGATGCCCTGTGCTGGCTGCTCGCCTCTCGCCAGCAGATCCTGGACCTGCTCGAGTTGGAAGAGAAAGGACCGGAGAATCCGGTGGTCGCCGAAGGGCTCAATGGGACTGTCGCCTTCTTCACCGATCTGGCGCATATGCAGGTCGCCCGCGCGGCCGGCGAGGTCGCGCGGATCTGCGCGGAACTGGTCTTCGGCTTTAATCGCCATCCCGCCTGGGACAGCGAGCACTACGAAGGCTGTTACGGCGAGGATGAGCTGATCGCAATCGAGGGGATGGTGCCCGGTATGACCGGTTTTACTACCGACGTCGTCAAGTCCGACGGTTCTCACCCCTCCAAGGCCGGACCCTGCGTCAACTTCGAGGGCGTCGAGGATTTCAGCCGCCTTCGAAGCAAACTGGACGGCTGCCTGACGGGCTCGATGCTCGCCAAGGACCGCGCCGCCAAGGCCCTGACCACGATTATGATTCCGGCCGCCCTGGACTATCCGCAATGAGCGACGCGCCCCAACGACAGACGATGGATGTCGACATCGCCTGCGTCGGCTTCGGTCCGGCCACCGGCGGCTTCCTGACCTCCCTGTCCCGCCGGCTCGCCGACCCCGAGGCCCCGCCGCTCGAAAGTAAAGCCATGCCCGGGATGCCGCTCCAGGTGGTCTGCTATGAACGCGCCGATGACATCGGCTTCGGCGTTTCCGGCGTCGTCACCCGGGCCCGCTCCATCCGCGAGAGCTTCCCCGGAATCGACCCGGCCGAAATTCCGATGGCCGTACCGGTCGGCGAGGAGAAGATTCTTTACCTGCTCGACCCGCATGGAGCGAGCCGCCGCCCCTGGGCCATGCGCATGGCCGACAAGCTGATCCGCGCTTTCCGCTTCGGATTCGACTATGAGCACGACGCCATCGCGCTGCCATTCACGCCCGAGTTCCTTCACAAGACTGGCGGCCTCGTTCTCTCGATCGGACAGTTCAATCAATGGGTCGGTCAGCAGCTCATGATGTCCGGCACGGTGCAGATCTGGCCTGCTTCGCCGGTCTCCGAGCCGCTGATCGAGGATCACAGGGTGAGCGGCGTGCGCCTGATGGACCAGGGAGTAGAGCGTGACGGCGCGCCGGGGCCCGCCTACATGCCCGGCATGGACATTAAGGCGGCGCTGACCGTGGTCGGCGACGGCCCAATCGGCCCGGTGGGTCGCAAGCTCGACGAGCGCTTCGGTACGCCGCCAGGACACGAGCGCAATGAATGGGCGGTCGGCATGAAGTTCGTCGTGGATCTTCCCGCCGGTGTTGGGCTAACGCCCGGCACGGTCTTTCATACGATCGGCTATCCCGAGCCCGAAATCTTCGGCTTCTTCTACGTGCACCCGGACAATATTGCTTCGGTCGGTATCTTTGTCCCGTCCTGGTTTGACAATCCGGTCCGAACCACTTACCGCTACCTTCAGCACTACATCCAGCATCCATATCTCTGGCGCTACCTGAAGGGTGGCAAACTGCGGAGTTGGGGCGCCAAATCGCTCCAGGAGTCCGGCCGGCGAGGCGAACCGCATCTGGCTGGTGACGGCTACGCGCGCATCGGGGAGGGCTCAGGCTCAACGAACGTGCTCACCGGCTCGGGTGTCGATGAAGCCTGGGCCACCGGAGCGCAACTGGCCGAGTCAGTGATCGAACTCCTTGCCGAGGGCAAGCCGTTCACCAGGGAGAACCTCGAGGCGACCTATGTGAAGCGCCGCCGAGAGAGCTGGGTTGACGAGGAGGGACGTGTCGCCGAGAGGGCGCGTGACGGTTTCACACGAGGAGTTGTACCCGGCTTCATCGGCATGGGGCTGGCGGGAGTCTCGGGTGGACGCCTCGCCGTACCCGGCCGGCCGAAAGCGCCTCACAAGCGGATTGGGAAGGTGGAAGACTTCTTTGCCGGCCGCCTCAGTTCCGGCGAGATTGAGCGTATCAAAAATGATGCCGAACGCAATGGCAGGGTCCTGCATGACGCGCTGATGGAGGCCACCGGATGGCCGAAGATCGAAAACGACGGCCAGCTACTGCTCAGCCAGCAGGACGCTTTGCTGCTCGGCGGCAAAGTCCAGGCCCCGCCCGGAGTCGCCGACCATGTGGTGTTTTTGTATCCAAAGCTCTGCGAGACGTGCGGTACCCGGATCTGCGTCGAAATCTGCTCCGGCGAGGCCCTCCATCCGGGCGGGGACAGCAAAGCTCCGGCCTTCGACCGCGAGAAGTGCGTCCACTGCGGCGCCTGCATCTGGAACTGCTCGGAAGACAACATTCGCTTCGAAGCGGGGGCCGGTGGCTTCCACTC
>CAYLSS010000349.1:4601-5520 GCA_964385765.1 uncultured Solibacteraceae bacterium | reverse complement strand
CTTCTTCGTGTACCTGGGAGCGGCGCAGGAAGGACAGGCGGCAATGGGACGGTTCCTGACTCACGGGCTGCCGGTGAAGGCTGCAATGATGACCAAGATCCACACGATCGGACATTCGGCGACGGTTGCCGATGCCGCCCGGCTGATGCTCGACACCTCGCAGCAGGATTTCCCCGTGGTCCACGGCGAGCAGGTGATCGGCCTGCTCGATCGCAATTCGCTGCTGCGCGCCATGGCCACCGACGGGGGCGGGGGCTATGTGGCCGGAGTGATGAATCGCGATTTTCTGAAGCTCTCCCCTGACCTCGACCTTGCCGAAGCCATGAACCTCCTGGCCCCGGCGGGACCATGCGCCCTGGTTATGGAAGCCGATCGTCTCGTGGGAATGCTTACCCGCGAGAATCTATCCGAGTTCATTCTCCTCAGGCGCGTCGGCCTGGACCCCATCGAACGGGGCTAAGAAGACCACCGAAAAAGTTTTGGCGCGCTCCTGATCCAGAGCAATCCAACGAAGTGGGCGCAAAGCAGCTCTACCGGGCAAACTGGCGCTCCGAACGAATGTGACGCGGGCTCGAATCCGCGGCTCATCTCCAGATTTCGTTGCCTCCCCGTGGAACGCTCGAGGAGAAGTCTGCTCAACGGTTCAGCGTCCGCTTTGTAGTTTAAGAATCGACTTGGAGGGTAAGTAAAAATGAAGAAAACTTTGACAGTTTCCGTTCTGACGCTGGCCTTGGCGGTGTTCGCCATAGCCAGCCAACATGAAAAAGACATCGTTGACACGGCTGTAAGCGCCGGTCAGTTTGACACCCTGGTGGCCGCGGTCAAGGCCGCTGGTCTCGTGGATACGCTCAAGGGCGAAGGCCCGTTCACCGTCTTCGCGCCGACAGATGAGGCTTTCGCCAAGCGTCCGGCGGGCACC
>CAYLSS010000349.1:289-4591 GCA_964385765.1 uncultured Solibacteraceae bacterium | reverse complement strand
GTCGTGTCTGGCAAGGTGATGGCATCCGACGTCGTCAAGCTGAAGAACGCCGCCACTGTGCAGGGCCAGAAGCTCAGAATCAAGGCGGGCGGAAGCGGAGTGAAGGTGGATGACGCCAACGTGATCAAGACCGACATCGCCACCAGCAACGGCGTGATCCACGTCATTGACGCGGTCATGCTTCCGCAGAGCTAACCGGCTGTTTCGCATGGTACGCAGTTCGAAAGGCGCTGCCGAAAACTCCCGGACTGCGTACCATAGTCTTCGATGTCCACCTGCCTTCTCCTCTCCAACCTGGCCGCGACCGTGTTCCTTACGGGATTGATCTGGTTCGTTCAGATTGTTCACTATCCCCTGTTCGCCGCCGTCGGTGACAGCCGGTTCCCTTCCTATGAGCGTTTGCACTCCGAACTCACCACCCGGGTAGTCGCGCCTGTCATGATTGTCGAGGCTATTACCGCCGTCGCCCTGCTGGCGGTTCGGCCGGCCATGCTAGGCGTGCCGGCAGCGTGGAGTGGGTTGGGGTTCGTTATCCTCATTTGGATATCGACAGCTTTTGTCCAAGTCCCACAGCACCGCGTGCTGGCCGCGGGGTTCTCCTCCAGTGCGCATTCCAAGCTCGTGGCCACCAACTGGATACGTACCCTCGCCTGGAGCGCGCGTTCGCTTCTTCTCTTAGGCTCGATGGCGGCTGAGGTGGGTGTCTAGTAGTGCGCTGAGCTGGGAATGTGCGCTGGCTATTGGACAGCGTCGTCCTGGGACGAAGACGGCTCGAGCTTGATCTCACCGATGGTTGCTTCGTATTGCCTGATGTTCTGTTCAAGCACGTTCAGCAGCGCCTTGGCCTGCTGCGGGCTGAGGTAGATGCCCTGGAAGCTGCGGATGGTCACCTCGTCCGCGCGCGTTTGGTTCAACGTGCCGAAGACGAGGAAGAAGTCCCACAGATTGACCCGGACCTGGACGCTGTTGGCATACGTCTCACGGTAGTCCGAGGTCTTCTCGAGCTTCACTTGGCTTGGCTGCGGCGAAAAAGGCTGGCTCATGGTCTGTCGTCTGCCATTCTCCCACACTCGCCGCCGGAACAGAGCCCGGGCGATACAGTTGTCTCGCTTCGTTCCCCCGCGACTATGATGGCGCGCCAACCGCGTCCGGCCAGTGTTTGTAGAACCTCATTTTGGCGTATTCGGCGCCCGGCGGCGCGGCCTCCAGACACTGGTCTGACTGGATGTCCTCGAGCATGGCCCGGACATGGGCGCATTCTGGCGGCAGCCCGCCCTCCCGCAGCACTCGCCGAACTTCAGGAAGCCATCCCGAGAAAGCCGGGAATTCGACGATAGTCGCCGGATTCAGCTCTTCGCGACCGTCCGGATAGATATAGCTCATGCCCGCCTGATGGTAAATCTGAGGATTGATCGGGAAAGCGAGACTCGCCAGGATCTCCAGGACCCGCTCCAAGTGGCGCGGGGCAATACAGACAAGAACACTGACCAGTTCTCCTTCACTACCGGCCAGCGGTGGAACGGTGGGGACTGTATGGGGCCTTACGCTCATTGTTCCTCCTCCGCCTGACCGCCCATTCCGACGGACGGCGACATCGAATACTGAAGCGCAATCGGCCCAGAAACCGTAAAACCCCCGCCCGCGATTGGCGCAGGGTCTCACACTGCCATTCTCTTCCAGCCGATCGCCTTTAGCACTTTTTTTGACGTGGTTGCAAGTAGCCGGCCCGCGAACTAGGCGAACCTAAATCACTCCACGCTGTCCACAGCATAGCACCGACTCTCGTGGATTTCAATGAAATCCGCGCGCCAGCCCTTCCGCCCTGGAACCATCTTTCGCGACGATCCAGGAGCACCTCAAACAGCCCGCGGCCGGGCTCGTGCGCAACCGGACGAGGTTGTCGATGACGTCGCGTCGGACTTTGCCACGATTCAGTGCATCGACGTTGCGGATCATCTGCGGCTAGTAGTTCTCCATCGAACGGAAGAGACGCCCCGCCGAAGTTTCAGTCCCCTCTGTTTCAGTCCCCTTCTTATCGGGGAGTTGCTCGCGACGCCGACCGGTCTCCATGCCACGAGGAGCCAGTCAGCCCAGTTTCAGTCCCCTTCTTATCGGGGAGTTGCTCGCGACGCCCTTTGGTCCGCCTACCCATCTGTTTTGTTTCGCGTTTCAGTCCCCTTCTTATCGGGGAGTTGCTCGCGACACAGCGGGGATGCGATTGATGACTGAGGATGCAGCCCGTTTCAGTCCCCTTCTTATCGGGGAGTTGCTCGCGACATGAGTTCGTCAGTCATGTAGGCTAAGCCCATTAAGTTTCAGTCCCCTTCTTATCGGGGAGTTGCTCGCGACGAGTAGGCGCTACCGGTACGCAAACCTTCACGGTGCGTTTCAGTCCCCTTCTTATCGGGGAGTTGCTCGCGACCTTACACAGATGTCATCCGCTGGTAAATTGCTCACAGGTTTCAGTCCCCTTCTTATCGGGGAGTTGCTCGCGACGTGGCGGCGCGGATTCCAGCGGTGCGGACAAATTGAGTTTCAGTCCCCTTCTTATCGGGGAGTTGCTCGCGACGAACCTGCAGTTCCTTGAGTTGCGCAAGTTTTCGTTGGGTTTCAGTCCCCTTCTTATCGGGGAGTTGCTCGCGACGGAGGTCCCGAGCCAGATATTGCCGGGCCAAGGCCCGTTTCGGTCCCCTTCTTATCGGGGAGTTGCTCGCGACGCTGGTGCGCTAGATACCGCCATAACGCCAGGAACGCGTTTCAGTCCCCTTCTTATCGGGGAGTTGCTCGCGACGAAGATGGGTGGCGGATCTTCCAGGTCCAGTGATTCGTTTCAGTCCCCTTCTTATCGGGGAGTTGCTCGCGACCATTCTGGTGATGTACTCCGTGTCCTGCATCTCCAGTTTCAGTCCCCTTCTTATCGGGGAGTTGCTCGCGACGGAACCGACTCGCTACCGGAGGGGTGGCGGGCGTTCTGTTTCAGTCCCCTTCTTATCGGGGAGTTGCTCGCGACGTTGATGCATTGGCCTCTCGCGCCGAGGAGTAACATTGTTTCAGTCCCCTTCTTATCGGGGAGTTGCTCGCGACAACTCAGACAGAGCGCGTATCTCGTTTGGTACCTGGTTTCAGTCCCCTTCTTATCGGGGAGTTGCTCGCGACTTCCCGGCCAAGCATCGAGTGCGAGACGTCCCAATGAGTTTCAGTCCCCTTCTTATCGGGGAGTTGCTCGCGACAACTTCGGCGCCGTGGATTTGCAGGGTGGAGTGTTGTTTCAGTCCCCTTCTTATCGGGGAGTTGCTCGCGACTTCCGCCAGCCTACATCAGCTTACCCTACCACTTTACGTTTCAGTCCCCTTCTTATCGGGGAGTTGCTCGCGACGAGGTGAAATCCACCTCGTAATCTAGAACATCTCGCGTTTCAGTCCCCTTCTTATCGGGGAGTTGCTCGCGACCGCACAGCGTCCTCACCACTTATGGCCAAGATATAGTTTCAGTCCCCTTCTTATCGGGGAGTTGCTCGCGACGTCAACGGCTGTGAGAGTACGTTCGACCATATTCGCGTTTCAGTCCCCTTCTTATCGGGGAGTTGCTCGCGACGGTAGGGCGAAAATCTAGGCATTGGCAATCTCCTTCGGTTTCAGTCCCCTTCTTATCGGGGAGTTGCTCGCGACGTTCGCGACTTGCCTGACACCAGTTGAGGCGTCCGCGTTTCAGTCCCCTTCTTATCGGGGAGTTGCTCGCGACGACGATGATCAGGAAATAAACCTGCTCACCATCCTGGTTTCAGTCCCCTTCTTATCGGGGAGTTGCTCGCGACTTCCGACGCCAGATCCTGAGCTTATGCGCCTTCTGGGTTTCAGTCCCCTTCTTATCGGGGAGTTGCTCGCGACGACACCGCCGGGATGGTGTACCGGCAGTACTCCGTTGTTTCAGTCCCCTTCTTATCGGGGAGTTGCTCGCGACGCGTCTTCTGCTGCGGCCAGCAGTGATTTTTATTCCGTTTCAGTCCCCTTCTTATCGGGGAGTTGCTCGCGACGATGGGTTTACACTCATCCAGCTCCGGTTCCTTGAGTTTCAGTCCCCTTCTTATCGGGGAGTTGCTCGCGACCAGGGATCGCAGACCACGGACCCGCGCTTCCCGCAGTTTCAGTCCCCTTCTTATCGGGGAGTTGCTCGCGACTCCTACCAGAGGCGCTGGGCCAGGCGGCTTTCTCTGGTTTCAGTCCCCTTCTTATCGGGGAGTTGCTCGCGACGAAGCGTTGGAGGAGCTACGCGACAGCGGCGGATATTGTTTCAGTCCCCTTC
>CAYLSS010000349.1:0-279 GCA_964385765.1 uncultured Solibacteraceae bacterium | reverse complement strand
GCATTTGTGGCTGTGCTCGAGGGAGGAGTTTCGTTTCAGTCCCCTTCTTATCGGGGAGTTGCTCGCGACTGGCGCACGCGTCAACCCACGCCTTTAGCATTGCCTGTTTCAGTCCCCTTCTTATCGGGGAGTTGCTCGCGACGGCGTTACCTCCAAGGCCCGAGAGGTCCTAGACTGGTTTCAGTCCCCTTCTTATCGGGGAGTTGCTCGCGACGCAGCGTCAAATCGGCAATCGCGGGAATATTTGGGTTTCAGTCCCCTTCTTATCGGGGAGTTGCT
>CAYLSS010000348.1:0-5529 GCA_964385765.1 uncultured Solibacteraceae bacterium | reverse complement strand
CCGTGCCGGGTACCTGAACAAGGACGAGCGTCGAAGGCTTCAGGTGGCAGCGGCGGACCTTGTGGAAGCGCCGCTCTATATCGATGACACCGCCGGCGCGAATCTGATGGACATACATGCCAAGGTTCGCCGCCTCAAGGCCGAGCATGGATTGGGGCTGGTAGTGGTCGACTATCTACAGTTGATGAGCGGCCGGGGCCGCTTCGAAAATCGTGTCCAGGAAGTCAGCTATCTGTCGCGGGGGCTCAAACTGCTTTCCAAGGAGTTGGATGTTCCGATGCTGGTCCTCTCGCAGCTCAGCCGCGCCCCGGAACAGCGTCCCGGCGACCATGTTCCGCAGCTCAGCGATCTTCGCGAGTCGGGCTCCATCGAGCAGGACGCCGACATGGTCTGGTTCATCTATCGCGAGGAGTACTACAAGCAGGACCGCGAAGACCTGAAGGGCCTCGCTGACGTGATCATCGGCAAGCAGCGTAACGGTCCCGTTGGCAGGGTCAAGCTCGCTTTCCTGCGCGAGTTCACGAAATTCGAAAACCTGGCTGCTGACCTGAGTACGGAAGAAGCTCCTCCGCCACCCGGAGACGACGACATCTAGCCCGCGACCGGCGCCTTCGCCTCGGGCTTTTTGTCAGCTTCCTCGCGAAGCGTAGTATCCTTCGCGCGCCCGGATTTCGAGTCCGTCTTGCCGCGTCTTGATCTTGATCTTGCGAAAACTGCCGTCCTTTTCGTCGTTGGTCGGAGTGTAGCCAAGCGAATACTGGTTGCGCATCTCTTCCTCAATGGCGGCGAAGATAGAATGGAGCGGGTATTTACGCGAGACCCGGAATACGGTGCCGCCGGTTTCCTCGGAAAGATCCTTCAGGTCGCCATAGCCGTTGCGAAACGCCTGATATCGGGGATCCGCGTAGTAGATGCCGTAGATGATCGTGTCGGCCTTGTGCGCCACCCGGATGGCTTCCGATTTCTCGACCTTGCTGCCATAGTCGACACCGTCGGTAATAACGACCATCACTTTCCGGCCTACTTCTTTGCGAAGCATTTCGTCGCTGGCGAGAAAGACAGCGTCATAGAGGACCGTGCCGGGCTGGTCGCGCGTCGGGATCGTTCCCGGTGTGATGCCGCCGACCGCGGCGTTGAGGCGCAGGGCATTGAGGCCTTCTCGGAGGAGATCTCTCGAGTTAGTGAGATCCTGCAGAAGCTCGGAATAGACTCCAAAACTGATAATGAAGGCCAGATCCTCCTGGCGAAGGATGTCGGAGAAGAATCGATAGCCGGCCGCCTTCTCGACTTCGATGAGTGATTCCTGGCTCTTGCTGACGTCGACCAGCAGCCCGATAGTGAGCGGAAGATCGGTCTCACGCGTGAAGTAGCGGATTTCCTCTTCTACACCGTCCTCTTCGAGGATGAAATCCTCCTTTTCGAGATCCGAGACCAGGCCGCCATGTTTATCCCGGACCGTGCAGAAGATATTGACGACGTCGACATCGACCGAGATGGTGGGGATCTCGCCGGCATCGCTCGGGTCCGCTGGAGCGGGCTGCTGAGCCCAGGCCATCAGCGACAGAATGGAAAGTACGGTGACCGGGATAATGTACTTCATGGCTGAATCGTGACAGTAAAGTAGATGCGTGAGCGTCGCTCCATGTTTCGATCGTCTGGACGGCAGGAATGGTGCAATGAAAGTCGCGATCCGACATCTCAAACAATCGGACTCAATTCTCGGCGCGGTGATCCGCCGCGTGGGGACGTACACGATCGAGTACTCGCCCCCCGAATTCTCGACCATCGTTCGCTGCATCACCTATCAGCAGCTCAGCGGGAAGGCCGCGCTCAAAGTCTACCGGCGGCTGGAGGAGGCTGCCGGCGGACATGGTTCAGTGACGGCGGCGGCGGTGCTCGCGCTGCGTCCGGACGAGATGCGTTCCATTGGTCTTTCGCACCGAAAGGTGGAGTACATCCGTGAGTTCGCGCGGGCCTGCCAGAGCGGAGAAATCGACCTGGCGGCGCTCGAGTCGATGCCGGACGAGGCGGTCATGAAGCGATTGACAAGCTGCCGCGGCATTGGACCATGGACGGTGCACATGTACATGATCTTTGCTCTGCGGCGGCCTGATGTCCTGCCGACGGGCGATCTCGGCGTTCGGGTAGCAATGCGCAAGCTGTACGGACTGAATGCGTTGCCAGGTCCCCCGGAGATGGAGGCAATCGCGGCGCCATGGCGGCCGTACGCGACCGTGGCAACATGGTACCTCTGGCGAAGTCTGGGTGACGGCGCCGGTCTCGATCCCGTGGTAGATTGACTGGCTTGAAGCTACTTACGGTAGGTGAGATTCTTTGGGACGTCTTCCCTGACGGGTCGCGTCTGGGCGGCGCGCCCTTCAACTTCTCGGCGCATGCCACGCAGCTTGGCCACGACGTCGTCTTTGTGAGCGCCGTAGGCGACGATGATCGGGGGCGGCGGGCTCTGGAGCAGGCGCGCGAACTGCGCTTGCGCACCGAATACATCCGCGTCGTCGATACGGCGCCGACCGGCCAGGTCGCGGTGCGGCTCACCTCCGGCGGCCAGCCCTCCTATGTGATCCACCGGCCCGCGGCCTATGATCGGGCCAACTTGGACGAGACGGCGCTGCGTGAGATCGCGGGGTGGGATCCGGATTGGCTTTGCTTCGGCACTTTGCACCAGACCGACAGTGGAGCGCGGGCGCTCACCAGGCGGCTGGCGGAGGCGTGTCCGCGGGCCGGACGCTTCTACGACGTCAACCTGCGGCGGGACTCTTATACGTCCGAGTTAGTGGCGGAGTTGCTCGGTGAAGCCAACGTCGTGAAGCTGAACGATGAAGAAGTGGCCGAACTCGGCCGCATGCTCGGGATGCCGTCGGCCTCCGCGCTCGAGTTCAGCCGGCATGGCGCCGCGACTTACGGTTGGCGAGCGATATGCGTGACCAGAGGCGCCGCGGGGTGCACGGTGTGGATCGACGGTGACGAGGCGGAAGTAGCGGCCCAGCCTGTCGACGTGGTCGATACGGTGGGAGCCGGCGACGCGTTCGCGGCCGCTTTTCTCCACGGTCTCAACCAGGGGTGGGGACCCCGGCCGATCGGCGAATTCGCCAATCGCGTCGGCGGTCTGGTGGCCCGGCGGCCGGGGGCGATCCCACGGTGGTCGATGGAAGATCTTGCGTAGGCCGGCCCGAGGCGCCCGCCTCCGGTTAAGCTGGAATCTGATGCTGAGCTCTTCTTTTAGTAGTCTGGCGGCAGCCGCATTCGCTCTATTCGTCCTGATGCCCGGCTGCGGTCCCGGCCCGCGTACAGAATCCGAACAAGCCGGGGAGAAAGGGGACGTGCACACCTATTCCAATTCAGACCAGGTGCGCGTAAGTCATATTACGCTTGACCTGACGGTGGATTTTGAGAGCCGGAGCCTCCAGGGCTCTGTGACACTAGACTTCGAAAGTCTGGACGGAACGGATTCGATGGTGCTGGACACGCGGGCCCTCGAGATTGACCGGGTGGAGGCATCAGCGGATGGAAGGAGCTACCAAAACACCAGGTTCGCACTCGGTGGGCCTGACCCGACCCTTGGTGCCCCGCTGTCCATCAGGCTGCCGGCCAGCGCGGGCAAAGTGCGGATTCACTACTCCACAACTCCGCGGTCAACGGCCCTTCAATGGCTCTCGCCGGAGCAGACAGCCGGCAACGTTCACCCGTTTTTGTTTACACAGTCACAGGCGATCCATGCCCGGAGCTGGATCCCGTTGCAGGATACACCGGGTGTTCGCACAACCTACTCGGCGCGAATTCGGACGCCGCGCGAGCTGCTGGCTATAATGAGCGCCGGCAATGAATCGGACACCGAACGCGACGGCGACTACGAATTCGAGATGCCGCAGCCGATTCCATCCTACTTGATCGCGCTGGCAGTCGGGGATATTCGGTTCCAGCCGCTTGGCCCACGCACCGGTGTGTATGCAGAGCCTCCGGTGCTGGGCCGCGCGGCGGCGGAGTTCGAGGATACTGAGGAGATGCTGAAGGCGGCCGAACGGCTGTTCGGCGAATACCGCTGGGGCCGGTACGACCTGCTGGTCCTGCCGCCGAGCTTCCCGTTTGGAGGGATGGAGAATCCCCGCCTGACGTTTGCCACACCGACGATCCTGGCGGGTGACAAGAGCCTGGTGTCATTGGTGGCGCATGAGCTGGCGCACTCCTGGTCCGGCAACCTGGTTACAAATGCGACCTGGAGCGACTTCTGGCTGAACGAGGGCTTCACCGTCTATATCGAGCGGCGGATCCTGGAAGCGGTCTACGGTCCTGAGCGCGTGGCCATGGAAGCGGTACTCGGGCGGCAGACGCTCGACGATGAGTTCAACCGCCTGCCGGAGCGCGATCAGGCGCTGTGGGTCGACCTCGAGGGACGGGATCCAGATGACGGTTTCACCGAGGTCCCCTACGAAAAAGGAGCCCTCTTTCTGCGGACGCTCGAGGAGGCTTATGGACGCGAACGCTTTGACGAGTTTCTCAACGGGTATTTTGCTACTTACGCTTTCAGGAGCATCGCCACCAAAGAGTTTCTCGACTACTTACAGATACACCTGTTCGAGCCGGAGAGTGCGTTCCCCGTCAGGGAGTGGGTCTACGAACCTGGTGTTCCCGAAGGGGCTTGGGAGCCGGCATCCGGAGCCTTCTCTGCCGTGGAGGCGGAAGCGCGGCCGTGGATTGCCGGCGAGACCGACGCCAGCCACTTACAGACCGATGGTTGGACCACGCAGGAGTGGCTGCACCTGCTTAACGTGATTCCTGAAGACATCGGCGCCCGGAAAATGGCCGAGGCGGACAAAGCCTTTGACCTTACCGATACAGGCAACTCGGAAATCCTTTGCGACTGGCTTGTTCTGGCGGTGAAGAACAGGTACAAGAGAGCCTATCCGCGTCTGGAGGAGTTTCTTACCTCACAGGGCCGCCGCAAGTTCCTGGTCCCTCTGTATAAGGAGTTAGTGAAGACACAGGAGGGAACAGAAATGGCGCTGGCAATCTACCGAAAGGCGAGGCCGACCTATCACCCGATTTCGGTTAAGACGATTGACGAGATAGTTGGCTGGGAGTGACGCCCGGCGGACCCGCGTCCCGCCGGCCAGTCAGCCGGACAAGCTCCACGGTGAACGGTAATCGCGACTGAGCTTGTCGTTGGCGCCGGGGTCGTCGATGATCTGCTCGCCGGCGGGGTCCCACCTGAGGTCGCGGCCCGTCTGCAGGGCGATGTTGGCCAGGTGGGCGATGGTGACGGACCGGTGGGCGGCCTCGATGGGGGCGACCGTCGGCCCCCCGCTCAAGACCGCGTCGACGAAGTTCTTCGGGTGGTCGTCGCTCTCGCACAGATGGATTTCGCGGGGACCAATCTCGGTTTCGTAAAGATCCAATGAGCTCACCGCGTGACGGCGTCGCGTCGACCATACCCAGCCGTCCGTCCCTTCGAAAGTCACTCCGAACTTCTCCTCGTTGGAGACGATCATCTTCACGCCATCGGCGTATTCGCAC
>CAYLSS010000347.1:0-5531 GCA_964385765.1 uncultured Solibacteraceae bacterium | reverse complement strand
ATCCCCGAGCCGTGAAGGCGGTTGACGTCGACGGAGACGCGGCCGTGGACCTGCTAGTGACCACTGGTGTTCCGGATTCGTTCGACAACCAGTTGCTGACGTTCCCCGGCAATGGCGACGGGACGTTCGGGGCGCCGTCAAGTACTCCGGTCGAGTTCGGGCCCGGGGAGATCGTCTTCGAGGACTTCAGCGGCGACGGCGTCAAGGACCTCGTCGTGATGCACTGCTGCGGCGACGTCGAGCCGGCCTTTCTGCTGGGGGCCGGCAACGGAGTGTTCGAGCCGGAGGTAGGCTTCTTTGGCGGCGGCGATCCTATTGGCCCCGTGGCGGCGGACTTCAACCAGGACGGTTTGATGGATCTGGCGATCGCCAGCGGCGCGCAGGGAGTCTCGGCCGGGGTCACCGTGATGCTCAACGTTTCCAATACCGGCCCGCGGCGCGCCACGGTGATTACCGCCGTCATCAATGCGGCGTCCGGGGTGGAGAATCCGCTGGCCCCCGGTGAGTTCGTCAGCATTTTTGGCGATGATCTCGGTCCCTCGGAAGGTGTGGCCGGCTTCGAGAAGGGTCTGGGCGGCACACGCGTCTTCGTCAACGGCATCGAGTGCTTCGTGGCTTTCGCGTCTCGCACGCAGGTGAACGCCGTGCTGACGGCCCAACTCCCAACCAGCGGGCAGGCGAGCGTGGTGGTGGAATATGAAGGGACAAGCAGCGCGCCCCGGGCGCTTGCCCTGGCGCCGGCCTCACCGGGCATCTTCACGCAGGAGTTTGGACTGGGTCAGGCATGGGTGGTGAACCAGGATGGATCATTCAACTCAGCCAGCCATCCCGCGGCGAGGGGAAGCGTAGTCGCATTCTTCGCGACGGGCCAGGGCGTGACCGACCCGGTGCTGGCCGACGGCGAGCAGCCGGTTTTGCCGATATTCCCGGCGCCGGTCCTCGACGTTGCGGTCACTGTTGGCGGGCAGCCTGTGCCGCCACCGGACATTGTCTTCGCGGGGCTGATCTTTAATGGCGTGTTGCAAGTGAACATCCGGCTTTCGCAGAACATCCCGGCGGGTCCCGATCAGGAGTTGATTCTTTCGATCGGCGGGACGCCGAGCCGGAGCGGGGTCACCGTGGCGGTGGAGTAGACAGACGCCCCCGCGGATTCACTTCTACTCGCTCTTTTCGAGTATCAGGCCAACGACATCGAGGTCGTAGTTCACGTAAGTTCGGTATGTGCCCCGCAGCCAAAGCAGCGCCGTGCGATCATTGTCCCACGCCGGTACGATCGGGCGGATGTTGTCCAACCGGGAGTTGGATGTCACCGCGCTCCAGGTCCACGAGGCGCCGGTGTCCGTGGTGACTCCCTTGTAGATCTCGAAGTGGCGCCCGCTATCCGCCGAGCTTCTGAGCGGCTTGCCGGTGGCCGGGTCCACGTCAGTCGATATGTACACGATGTTTGGATCATTCGGGTCAATGGCGATGTTGCCCGTGTAATGGTCTTCCCACCAGTAGAGGCGCGAACCGCCGTAGGCGATCTCCTGCTGTACCCATTCCGAGCCGGTCCAGCGGGCGTAGTGGTAGCGATTGTCGAGGCCGCCCGCTCCGATTGGCGTATTGGCCGGGTCCACGCGAACCGAAAAGGCGGCTACTGGGTGGCCATCGGCGTCAAGGTGCAGGTCGCTGGTCCAGGCCTTGCGCTCCTGGGCGCCCTGCAAGATGAGCGTGCCCTCGTCGGGGCTGTTCAGCCCTTCCTCGAGCGAACGGATCCGCGTGCCGTCGGTGGCGTGTAGCATGCCGTCGCGGTAGAAGACGTGATAGACGCTGGTGGGATAGACGTGCGGGTGGGCCTCGGTGTAAAAGAAGTGGATCGTATCTTCGCCGTTGGAGGCGTATTTCACATAGGGCCGATGTCTTTGCTCGGTGGGAACCTGGATCACCACGTTGCCGGTGGTCCAGGTTTCGCCGCCATCGTCGGAATACGCATAAGAAGGCTTGTAAGAATTATCGAGTCCCCGGAAAAAGTTATAGATTCTTCCCCGGCCGCCGTTTTCGCGGCGCAGTAGGTGGAGATTCGAATAGGTCAGCCTTGTTGTCGGACTCGCAACGTATCGGTGGATCGGACCCCAGCCGGCGGGAGCGTCCGCGTTCTCCGTAATGCGGTAATAAAAGTGCGGGTCCGGACCGTGTCTGCTGTAGACGCTGAGGATCCGCCCGTCGGGACGCTCGAGAAATGCGGGGGTATTGTGATCGTCGTATCCGTGGCGTGGCTCGCGAAGCTGATCGTGCAGTTCGACAACGGTCACCGTGCCAGTCGCAAGGTCATAGACGGTGGCGTTGACATCGCCTTCCCGGGCGGGATCGTGGACGCCCGCCGCCACGGATCCGAAAATGAGCTTTTCGCCGGCAATGATCGCGCGTTCGTCCTGATACCAGCACCAGCCGCCGTCGTCATTGAAGGTGACAAGACCGGGAGTGTCCTGCGCCTCAAGAGGCAACGCAGCGGCGAATGCAAGTGCAAGCACGGAAGAACTGAGCCGGTGAATCGACATGGTTCCTAATCTAGCGGAATAGCCGAGCCCTTTGGTGGAGCTCGCCCGCCACCGGCCGCCCGACTCGACAATCGTGCCCAGTTTGGGAAGATAGACTCATGATGTTGCGACTGCTTTCACTCGTACTGCTTCTCGGCATCGCGGCCATCGGAGCTGCTCCAGAGATTGAGACGCTACCGCTCGGGGCGAAGGCGCCCGACTTCGATCTCGAGGGCGTCGACGGCAAGCGCTACACCCTCGCCAGTTTCCAGGATGCGAAGCTCCTGGTGATGATCTTTACCTGCAATCACTGCCCGACAGCGCAGAACTACGAAGAGCGCATCAAGAAGTTGGTGACCGAGTACAAACCCAAAGGCGTGGCTTTCGTCGCCATCTCGCCGAACGATCCCGGCTCGGTACGGCTCGACGAGTTGGGCTACGCCGACCTGGGCGACTCGTTCGAGGAGATGAAGATCCGCGCCGAACACATGGAGTACAACTTCCCCTACCTTTATGACGGCGACGAGCACGGCGTCGGGCGCGCCTACGGACCAACGGCCACTCCCCACACCTTCGTCTTCGATTCCACGCGGAAGCTGCGTTATGTCGGGCGGATCGACGACAGCGAGCGGATTGAATATGTCAAGACGCACGATCTGCGGAACGCTCTCGACGCGCTGCTCGCGGGCAGACAGCCCGAGGTCGCGCAGACCAAGGCCTTTGGCTGTTCGATCAAGTGGGCCGGCAAATCGGACGCCGTCAAGCAGTTCATGGCGAAACTCGCCGCCGAACCGGTAACGGTCGAGATGGCTGACGCAGCCTCTCTCCGGGAGCTCCGAAAGAACGAGTCTGGCAAGCTCCGTCTGGTGAACTTCTGGGCCACTTGGTGCGGCCCATGCATCACCGAGTTCCCCGATCTGGTGGAGATCAACCGGATGTACCGGCGCCGGGCCTTCGAAATGGTCACCGTGGCGGCGCACTATCCCGACGAAAAAGAGGAAGTGCTCGGTTTCCTGAAGAAGCAGCAGGCGTCAAACCGCAATCTCATGTTCGGGAGCACGGACAAGTACGAGCTGATGGAAGCTTTCGATCCCGACTGGAGCGCGGCGCTGCCTTATACGGTCCTGATCAGCCCAACGGGCCAGTACCTGTATCAGGTCCAGGGACCGATTGATCCGCTCGAGTTGAAGCGGACAATCGTCCGGAATCTCAAAGAAGATCGCTTCCGGTAAGACCCGAAGGCCCGATTCGTTCGGCGACCCCCGTCAGTAGCCTAGCGCGGCGAGTTCTTCGCGCGCACGCTGGGCTATCGGCGAGTCGGGGAAACGCTTCAGCAGCGCCCTGTACTCGACAGCGGCGGCGCGCTCCTGGCCGGCGGCGGCGAGGCTCTTTCCCTTCATGAACATCGCATCGGCCGTCTTCTCGTTCTCCGGGTATTTTTCGAGCACCAGATCAAATGCCGCGCGCGCGGCCTCGTAGTTGCTGTTTGCGTAATGGATCTCACCGATGTTGTACTGTGCCGACGGGGCCAGGTCGGAGTTTGGATGGCTGCTCAGGAAGTCCTCGTATTGCATCAGGGCGAGATCGAGCTTGCCGCCCGATTGATCACGGCGGGCGTTGTTGTACAGCGTCTCCGCGGAGGTAGCGCTCATCGGCGGCGTATTGCCACCGGGAGCGGGCGATCCACCCTCAGCCGTGGACGGGGGAGGCGGCGGAGCCGACATAATCTGAATGCTCGTCTTCAAATCGGAAATCTGGGTCTGCATCTTGCTGAACCGCGCGTTGAGGTCCACAATCGACTCACGGACAAAGCGGAACTCATTCGACATCCGGTCAACCTTCGTTCCCAGGGTCGCCACCGGTTCGGCGAAGTCGCCCTTCTGCTTGTCAATGCGGTCGCTCAGGCTCGATTCGAGGACGGTCACACTGGTATTCGTACTGCTGACCTTGTCCATGACCTGCTCCACGAGAACAGCGAGATTGGTCAGCTTCTCATTCATCGTCCGTACTTCATCCTGCATCAACGCCATGTCGCGCTGCAGTTCCTGGATTTCCCGTTTCTGTGCCACCGCGACCAGCGGAGTCAAAAAAAGCGCCGCCAGCAAACATCGCACAATCGTCATGGGCATTCTCCTAACCCTTGTGTTTCGAACCTCCCGGTGCATAGGCCCGATCACCATCCAGTTTCGCCACGGGGGAGCAGTGTGCCCGTCTGAACGCATAGGAGCGGCCCCGATGGTCACTTTCAGACCAGAGGGTTGCCTGGCCACAGAAGCAATCAATCCACGGCGAAATCTCTTCGCACTGGCGATGGCTGCGATCTGACTCGGCGCCGGTCACTGATCGAGGAAGTTCCATACCTGGCCCAGGGACAGATTTCAACGCATCTGGATAACCTATTAAACAGTATACCGGGAGCGTTCGTCTCACCTGTTCGATGAGACGGTGCTCCCGGCTGATGGTTTCCAGACTGTCGACTTACCTGGAAGTGGTTGAGAAGTGTACGCGACGATTGAGCTGCCAGCACGCTTCCGTCGATTCGGTGCACTGCGGGCGCTCCTTGCCGTAGCTGACCGTCCGCAGGCGCGACTCCGGAACGCTGACGTTGACCAGAAACTCCTTCGCGGTGGTTGCACGGCGATCACCAAGGCCAAGGTTGTACTCAGCCGAACCGCGCTCGTCGCAATGACCCTCGATTGTGATCACAGCGTTCGGGAAGTCGTTCAGGATTGACTTGAGCGCTGACGCGTCGCGCGCCATCGTCGCCTGTGCGCTGTTCCGGCACGCCGGCGTCCCGCAGACCGGACTGTCGGGCTCGCCGCGAAGGTCGTATCTGTCGAGGTCGAAGTAGACGTCACTGACTTCCTCATTCAGACGCTCCATGATCGACTTCTTCGGCGGCTTAGGCTTCGGTGGCGGCGGCGGTGGTGGCTGTGTCACGGTCACCCGCGCCGTGCGAGTCGTGGTTCCACCCGCGCCCTTGTATGGTTCCGGGCGAGGACGGCGTCGCAGCCT
>CAYLSS010000346.1:0-5544 GCA_964385765.1 uncultured Solibacteraceae bacterium | reverse complement strand
TGGCTGTTCGCGAAGGTCATCACCGACGAGGGCGTTTACGGGATCGGCGAGGGCACCGCCAACTACTTCGCCAAGACGGTCGAGCAGTCCATCCACGAGCTGAAGCCGCTCATCCTCGGCATGGATCCGTTTGACGTGGAGCCCATTTCGCAGCGCCTGATCCGGGACGTGTACACCGAAGGCGGGCAAACGCACATGTGCGCCGTCGCGGCCATCGAGATTGCCTGCTGGGACATCATCGGCAAGGTCACCAGGCAGCCCGTCTACAAGCTGATGGGCGGGCTTTGCCATCCAAGGCTGCGCGCTTACGCCAACGGCTGGTACCGCGGGCCGCGGACGCCCGAGAGCTTCCATGAGAAGGCGAAGGAGGTCATCCGCCGCGGCTATACGGCCCTCAAATTCGATCCCTTCGGCAACAACTGGCGCATGGTCTCGTTGCGGGAGTTCGACCTTTCGATCGACATCATCCGCGCCGTCCGCGAGGCCGTCGGACCGGAGAACGACATCCTGATCGAAGGTCACTGCCGCTTCAACGTCCCGACCGCCCTGCAATTCGCCGAGGCGATGGCCGAGTTCCGTCCCGCCTGGTTCGAGGAGCCCGTGCATCACCTCAACATCAAGGCGATGGCTGAAGTGGCGCACCGCAGCCCGGTCCCCATCGCCACCGGAGAGAGCCTGTCGTCCAAGCAGCAGGTGGCGGAGTTGATGAGCCACGAATGCGTCAACATCTTCCAGCCCGAACCGCTCAACCTCGGCGGCCTGTACGCGACGCGCAAGATCTGCGACATGGTCGACGCCCACTACGGCGTGATCGCGCCGCATTCGGCCCAGGGGCCGGTGTGCTCGGCGGCCTGCATGCATCTCAACGCTTCGATCCCGAACTTTTTCATCCACGAAATCTTCGACGAGTTCAACGAACCGTGGGAGAAGGAGATCATCATCGGCGGCGTCGAGGTGAACGATGGCTACATCGATGTCTGGGACCGTCCGGGACTCGGCATCGATCTCAACCTGGAAGAGATCGCGAAACACCCCTACCAGCAGGAAAACTACCTCCCGCTATTCCATTCCGGCTGGGAGAGGCGCGCATCGAATCAGTGAAGCTTCCCATTCGAACTGCCTTTCTTGCCACGGCCGCCACTCTGTTGGCGGCCGTATTCGTCTGGAAGACCGTTTGGCCCGCGTGGAACGTCTTGCACACCGATTTCCCGAACTACTACGTGGCCGCCCGCGCGACCCTCGACGGAGTCCCCCTCGTCGATCTCTACGATTGGCCGACCTTTAACCGGCTGATCCGAGAGTCCGGCATCGAGCATCAGCTAGGCGCCTTCGCCCCGCAGCCGCCGCCGGCTTTGTTCCCTTTCCTTCCGCTCGCCCGTTTCGAGCCCCTGACCGCCAAGCGCCTCTGGCTGATTGTGAACCTGGCGCTTCTGCCGCCGATAGGATGGATGCTCCGTCTATCGGCGAAGCTGCGCTTCGATCAGCTCATCTGGTTGGCCGTCGCCGGATACGGAGCTTTGCACACCAACTTCTTGTACGGGCAATACTATATTCTGCTGCTGTTCCTGATAACCCTGAGCTGGCTACTACTCGCTCGCCGCCCGGCGCTTGGCGGAGTAATGGTCGGGATCGTCGCGGCCCTCAAGCTTTGGGGAGCACCGTTCCTGCTCTACTTCGCCAGGATGCGCAACTGGGGGGCGCTCGGCGGCATGATGAGTACCACGGTCGTCTTCGGCGTCTCGTCGGTTCTCGTTCTTGGGGTGTCGGGAAACTGGTTCTTTGTCGATGCCATCTTGCCGCGACTCGCTGACGGCCAGTTGATCGATCCTTATCATCCGGCTTTCGACTCCTTCACCGTCCGCTGCGACAGGCTTTCGTTCCCGAGCCGACGCTCAACCCGGGGCCGTGGATCGAGGCGCCCGCCGCCTTCTTTTTTCTACGGCGGATGCTCACCTACGGAGTCCTCGGCTTGACTCTGCTCGCCCTCCCACATCCGGCAACCGGTCTGTCCTTCGGCTGGTTCGCGCTCGCACTGTTATTGGTGAGTCCCATAACCAGCTCCTATCACATGCTGCTCGCGGTGCTGCCAGTAGCGTTGCTGATGGATGGCGCTTCACGACGAAGGCAGGTGTTGCTGCTGGCGCTGCTCTTGCTCGCGACCATGCCATTCGCCGTGCTGCCGTTCCGGCGAACGCTGGCTCTGGCCGCGTTGTGGCTGATGACCGGCATCCCGCTCATGCGGGTTCTTAAGCGCCGGGAACTGACCCTGGCAGCGGCCGCTCTCGTGGTAGTCGCCGCCGTCGGCGCATGGCGCCAACTCGACGCCTATCACCGCGAACCCGCTCAAATGCACGAGGCGGCGCCCCTTCCGCATGGCACACTCTACGCCTCACTACCCAAGGTCACCGAAGCGGGGCTTACCTACGAGGGAATTCGCTCTCAACAGCCTGCCCGAGCGAGCGCCGCCTCAGCCGACGGCCGCTTTCGGGCCGATACCCGCGGTGGCCAATTAGTCCTGATCGATCAAAGAACCAACGAACAGCGAACGCTCACCCCTGCTCACTGCAACTCGCACTCTCCAGCATGGTCACCGGATTCCCGCTTTCTCTACTTCGCCTCCGATTGCGGCCGGGGCTTCGGTTTGCCGGCGCTGTTTCGCGTCGCTGTGCGGTAATCCCCCGAGGAGCCCGACGTCCAAGAGCGAGCCCCAGGTTTCGCACCGCCATCTTGGGGTCGCGGGCGTGTCGTGATTATCGAGCTTCGAGGAGGCGGACCACCTCTTCGCGGCCCTGCGACAATGCCAGATCGAGCACGCTCTGCCCCGCCGCCGACCGCGCCTCCGGGTCCGCGCCATGGGCCAGTAAGTAGCGCACCATCTCGGTATTCCCCGCGCCGGCCGCGCCGTGCAACGCGCTGAAGCCCTGCGACTGCCGTTGATTCACCGCCGCCCCCGCCTCGACCAGCAGCTTCACGGCGTCCATGCACGCGCCGGCCACCGCGGCGTGCAGCGGGGCCACCTGCATGGCATTGCTTGAAGGCCGGTTGGGATCGGCGCCTTTCGCCAGCAGGTTATGAACGATAGTTTCGTTGCCGAAGAACGCCGCCAGTCCCAGCGGAGTAAACCCGTCCGGGGAAGCGGCATCCAGGAGACCGGGGTCGGCGTCCAGCAACCGCATGACCAGGTCCGTGTCTCCGACGGCGGAGGCTTCCCAGATATTGAGAGCCGCTCCGCGTTCGATCATCAAGGCCACCGCGGCGTCCTGCCGATGATACTTGCCCAGCAGCACCCCGCCCTGTCCGAGTTCGTTCCGGGCCTCGATCAGGCCGGGATCGCCGTCAAGCGCCTCTCTGATCGCGACGAGGTCCCCCTTCCTGACCGCTTCGAAAAATGCGGCCGCATCGGCCATATCGCCTCCTTTATCGAATCGTCATGCAATTGGACGAAGCTTTGGCGACCAGCTTCCCGCCGGCCTCCCGGACCTCGCATTCCACCAGGGTCACCGTGCGCCCGTGTTTGACGACCCTGGCCTCGGCCCGGAGTAGCCCGCTCGTCATCGGCCGCAGAAAGTGGATCTGCAAATCGATTGTGGTCGAGCTCTCGCCTTCGGCGACGAGACTGCCATGGGCGATCCCCATCGCGGTGTCGGCCACCGAACAGAACACGCCCCCGTGGATGGTTCCGAAGGTATTGTGATGGCGCTCGCCGGAGTCGAGTTCGACAACGGCCCGCCCCGGCTCCACCTCGATTAAGCGGAAGTCGAGTTCCGCTGCGTGCGGGAATGGAAATCCATGTTCACTGATCGCCCGCCGGTAGTGCTCGAGCAGATTCCTGGTCTGAACTGGAGTTACGCGATTCGACACCTAATCATTGTGCCGTAGTGGAAGCATCTTCAGCGAACCCTTTCGGGTCGTCGAATTGGCCTCACACCCGGACAGCGATAGGATATTCGGGTGATGCTTTCGCAATTCACCAGACGCCGCTGTCTTCAGACGCTTGCCGGAATCGCCCCCGCGCTGGGGGCCGCTTCGTGTTCTTCGAACTCGCCTTCCCGCCGTCCTCCGAACGTTTTGTTCTTGGCTGTGGATGATCTCAATGACTGGATCGGGGCGCTCGCCGGCCATCCGCAGACCCTGACGCCGCACATCGATTCCCTCGCCGCCCGGGGCGTGAAGTTCACTCGCGCTTATTGTCAGGCGCCCATGTGCAATCCGTCCCGAGCAAGTGCGATGACCGGTCTGCGTCCGACGACCTCCGGAGTGTACGGCAACGGCGACCTCTGGCGCGACGCTCTGCCGGAAGCGGTCACGCTGCCGCAGTACTATATGCAGCAGGGCTACGAGGTGCTGGGCGGAGGGAAGATCTACCACGGCTCTCAGAACGAGGCCCGTTCCTGGCATGCTTACCGCAATTTCGACGGTTTTATCCATCCGCCGGCGACACCCGTGAACGGGATCCCGAATGCACGGCATTTCGATTGGAGCCCGATCGACGTTCCGGATGAGGAGACTTCGGGAACGCGGCTTGCCAACTGGGCCGGCGACTATCTCCGCCGGGAGCACGAAAAGCCGTTCTTCCTCGCCTGCGGCTTCTACCGCCCGCACTTGCCCTGGTATGCACCCAAGAAGTATTTCGACAAGTTTCCCGAGGAATCGATCAAACTGCCGCCATTCCTCGACGGCGACTTGAACGATGTTCCAAAGTCGGCGATCCGAAGCCTCCGCGATCACGAGAATGTCACCTCGAGCGGCCAATGGAAACGGGCGGTGGCCTCTTATCTCGCCTGCATCAACTTTTCGGATGCCAACGTAGGACGCGTGCTGGAGGCCTTCGACTCCGGTCCTCATCGGGAAAACACGGTCATTGTTCTGTGGACCGATCACGGGTGGCACCTTGGCGAGAAGCAGCATTGGAGGAAGTTCACGCTGTGGGAGCGATCCTGCCGGGTCCCGATGATCTTCGTTGCGCCGGGGATGACATCGGCGGGGGGCTCTTGCGGCCGGACCGTCGAACTAGCCGATATCTACCCAACGTTGCTCGATCTGTGCGGTTTGCCTGCCAAGCCGGACAACGATGGACGTACGCTCCGCCCGCTGCTGTCGGACCCCGGAGCCGAGTGGGACAAGCCGGCGATCACCTCGCTGGGGCCGGACAAGACCTCGGTCCGCACCGAGCGCTGGCGCTACACGCGCTATCCGGATGGCGAGGAACTCTACAATCACGACTCCGATCCCGACGAGTGGCGCAATCTGGCGGAGGATCCCGCGTATGCGTCTCGCAAGCAGGAGCTTGCCTCGCTGCTTCCGCGGAAGGTTTCCCGAAAGAAGGTCAGGGTGTGGAGCGACCTCTCCGATGAGGAGAAGAACCTGGTCGCATTTCCCGAAGGGCGTCACCAAATGTCCGATCCCCAGAACGAAGTCGGGCTGCCCGAGACGCTCTGAAGGCGGGACATGCTCCGGTACGGCGCTTCAGGCACGCCCATTTACTGCTCCCGTGCCGGCGCGCGGCATATAAAGCCCGAATGCGCCGGCGCCGATACCATTGTC
>CAYLSS010000345.1:328-5550 GCA_964385765.1 uncultured Solibacteraceae bacterium | reverse complement strand
TCGCTTCGTTGGCCGCACGCGCAGCGCGCTCGAGCGGATCGTCGAGCGGCGTTGGCGGGCGCCACCTCCGGAACTTCGGGCTTCAACTTCATCAAAAACTCCTCGAAGTCCGATGCCTTCACGGTTGGCACGAAGCGCATGGCCGCCTCCCGGGCCGCTGAGGACTCACGCCGGTACAGAGCCGCGTCCTCCATGAGCTCCCGGACCGCCCGCGCCCACGGTTCGACGTCCTGTTCGGGGATGATCGGAATCGGCATGCGGTTCTCGTCGAATACGGTACGGTATTTCTCGATCGCCCGCACCGGAAGCACATAGTTCGTGCCGGCCTTGGCTTCCACCAGGCTTCCCATGTTGCTGGCCAGAACCGGAATCCCGCGTAGCATCGCCTCCATGACCACCAGGCCGAATCCTTCATACCACAGTGCGGGCATCAAAAGGAGCTTGGTCCGCCGCAGGATCGCCTCGATGTGCTTCACCTTGCGCAGCATCTTGACGTTGGGGAGCGACCGCAGCTCGGCCAGGTCCTGCTCCGTGGTTCCCCAGCCGCGCAGGGCGCCGAATCGATACTCTGGGAACCGCCGCGCCAAAGCGAGAAAGATCGAGATCCCTTTGACGGCGCTCGTGTTGATCATCGTGATCAAACCGTCCTTGCCGGGATCGCGGACCGTCCATGGCGGCTTGCCGTAGACGGGCGGGTGAATCACCACCGAATCGCGGCCCAGATGCTGCCTGACGTAGCCGGCTGTATGATTGCCGATCGTCACGATGCCGGCCGTCTTCCCGACCAGTCGCGCGCCTGCGGGGTTCGGATTCAAGCTGGCCGGACCAAAGGGAAACATCTGCGGCGTATGAGCAAGGTAAACAACGCGCGCCGGGGCCGCTTCGAGAGATTCGCGCAACAGAACCTGGCCCAGGTCCTCGGAGGAGACCAGGATCCAGTCCGGCTGCAGCTTTAGGATCTTCGCCCTCAACACTTCCCGCAGCCGGCTGGGATCGGCCACCGAGTAGACCGTGATCTCGCCGCGCTTGAGAACGTCGAAACCGAGTTTGTGATCTGTCCTGACGTGGGTTACCTGGATCTCCTGGTCTTCGAGATCCGCCCGAACCCGTTCGGCCTTCTGCGGCGTGTCCTGCGGCAGTGCCGGCGCCACCACGCGGCAGTCGTGCCCGCGGGAAGCGAGGTACTCGAGCCACACGAGGTTGCTTCGTGTGGAGCCGCCGCGCGGCGGTACGTACGATGCATTGGCGGTAAGCAGAATCCGCATCTATGATCCCGGCGATTCCTCTTGCTCCAGCAGCGCCCGTGCTTCCTCGTCGGATAGTCCCTCGAGTTCCTTGAGCAGTTGCTGATACTCGTCGTCCGAACCGGCTTGCTCGATTTCGTAGAGCTCGATCGCCTTGGCCAGTTCGGCGACGCTGAATGTGCCGCTGAAGACCACGTCGAGCGAGAGATCCACCTGGAACTCGTCGCGGACGCGCGACAGAAGCTGTACGGCCAGCAGCGAGTGTCCGCCCAGGTCGAAGAAATTGTCGCTCACACCGACCTGCGGCACATTGAGCATCTCGGCCCATATCGCGGCCAAGCGCTTCTCGAGCGGTGTCCGCGGCTCCTCATACGGGACCGCTCTGGCCATTTCAGCATCGTGTCCGGCCCGGGACTGCTCGAGGATGCGTTCCGGATCGCGAAGCTCGCTGGCGATTTCAGCGTAGTCGATCGGATGTTGCAATTCCTCTGGGGAGGCCGCCTTGGCCTGGGACTCGCGCGGCGGTTCTCCCGGCAGTGCGCTCGGATCGTATTTGGCCGCAGCCGCCCTTTCAGCGGGGATGACGTAGGACCTCATCCCGCTCTCCGGCGGGCTGTAGCCGGGAACGACGCTGGCGACGAACTTCCTGGCCGGCCGATTCTTCGGTGTCTGGCGGCATGCCAGCTTCACCTCGGCCAGGCCGCGCTCTCCCGCTAGTTGCCCAAGCCGTGCGAGCAGTCGATGTTCCACGCCGCGCCCCAGCGCCCGGCAACTGAGCAGGAATGTGTCTACCGCCAGGGCGCTTGCCTCTGTCCGAAACAGGGCGACACCCACCAGGCCGTAGTCTCCGAACCGATCCGTCACGTGCACCGTCAGCCCTTCTCCTTCTTCGAGAAAGGCCTTGACTTCGCTCTCGTTGCGGCGGATGGAGGTCAGGTTGAATTGATTCGTTCGTTGTGTGAGCTGAGCGACGCGCGGGACCTGGTCGGGTCTCACGGGTCCGATATCCACCTGGAGTTCGAGCGCGGCGAGGAACTCGTCCAGAGTCGAAACGCGGTGCTGCAGCCGGCGCCGCTCGAGCCGCTGCCCGTACATGGCCGATCGCTTCTTATCTTCCTCGGTGGTGGTGAGGTGATCGAACGCCCAAACATGTTCCAGAAACTGCCGGGTTTGGGCCGCATCCCGCGGCAGCTCCAGGACCAACACCTCAGGCGCGCCCGCCTCGACCTCGGCGCATTCGGTCGGACTGTCGTCCACGAAGATAAAGCTGTCCAGACCCAGGTCCAGTTCCGTGGCCATCTCTCGAAGATTAGCCGCCTTCGAATCCCAGTTGATTCTCCAGGTGACGAAGTCCTCACGCCGCAGCGGCATTTCCGGATGCGCGTCAAACGTGGCCCAGACGTCCTCCTCGTTGTTTTTGCTGGCGATGGCCAGCAGCATGCCTGCCCGCCGCTGCTCGACCATGAACTGCTGGAGGGCTTTCCTGGGCTCATCAATAGTCACGCCTCCAGGCCCGTCTTCGCCGCATACACCGTTCCACAGCGTCTGGTCGCAGTCGAGCACGATTACCTTGTAGGGAGCGGTGCGCATCGCGTGGATCTTGCGCGCCATCATGGTAGCCAGTGCGGCGAAGTAGGCCGGCGTGTACGGAACATGCCCCAGGTGCTCGCCATGGGTGTCGGAATAGTCGGCCACCGGGTAAAGCACGCTGATCTCGCCGGAAGGAACCACGTGGATCGAGCTTTGAGCGGCCACACCCTCCATAATCAACCTCTCGAGCCGCGCCTCGGCGCCGGCGCGCTCCTCGTCCCGGCGGAACTCATCCGAGGCGGCGCACAGGCACACCAGAAACGGCACCGGCGTTCGCTCCGACGCGGTCTTGAGCGCGCTGATGAAGTTGCGGGCATTCTCATCGAGGCTCGCCGCGTCGAACGTCTGCGTACCTCTTCGCGCCCAGTCCTCGGGACGGACGAGAATGACGTTGACGCCGTTGCGATTTCGGCTCATCTGACTCGATGGGTCGAGCAACTGCTGGAAAACCTGGTTGTAGGGAGCGAATCGAATCGTGTAGTCGAAGCCTAGCTTTTGGTTCCAGAAGCTGGCCGCTTCCTCGATGGGCTCGGCCGTGAATGTCGCCGCGACAATGAGCTCCGGCTTCGGCGCGTCGGCCTCGGCTTCCAGCGCTTCCTGGACCAGTTCCGCCGGCACCGGCAGGGCGGAGAGCCTCGTGTCCGGCGCATCGACGAATACCCGCAGCACATCGATGTAAGCCGCCATCAGGTTACGGACCTTTTGCGCGCTGTACAGGTCACTGCTGTAGACTACCAGCGCTCTCAGCCCCCGCGGCTCCTCGATGACGTTGACGAAAAGATCGAAATCCGTCGCGCCGGATCCGATCTCCACCGCTTCGAGTTCGAGACCCGGCAACTCCTCAACCGGAAGCATCGACTTGATCACGCTGAACATCACCTGGAACAGCGGCGTGTACGAGGATTGACGGCCCGGATGTGCGGCTTCCACCACGCGGGCGAAGGGCAGGTCTTGATGATTGTAGCCCTCGAGGAGCGTCGTGCGGGTGCGCTCGATGGCCTCCTGCAGCGCGGGGTCGCCCGAAAGATCGGTCCGGACGACCAGGGGTGCGGCAAAGAAACCGATCAGCCGGTCCAGCTCGAAGCGCGTCCGATTGAGGTTCGTGGTCCCGACCACGACGTCTGACTGCCCGCTGCAGCATGCCGCAAAGGACTGAAACGCGGAGAGGAGAACCGTGAACAGCGTCGTATTTCGCTCTCTTGCCAGTTCCCGCAGGCCGGTGATGACATCGTCGGGAAGGCTGAGGCTCTCGATACCGCCCTCAAAGCTTGGTTTTTCCGGCCGCGGATTGTCGGGACTGAGATCCAGCCGCGGTGCCCCCTCGAGCTTGCCGCGCCAGTATGCAATCAGACGCTTGAGCCGCTCCCCCTGCAGTTGCTCGCGCTGCCAGATGGCGTAGTCTCCGTACTGGACCGGTAGCGGTTCGAGCTGTGGTTCCTCGCCGGCGGCCAGCGACTGGTAGGCATCGAGCAGCTCCGCCGTGAAGAGCCGCTGGCTCCAGACGTCGGCCACGATGTGGTGCATCACCGCCAGCGCCAGGTGATCGCGCTCGTCGAGCCGGAACAGGCGAATGCGGAACAGCCCGCCGCGATCCAGATGGAACGGCCGGCGGGTCTCATCGGCGGCCTGCTCGATAGCTTCGTCATACCGGTCCGCTATCGGCAGATCCGTGAGATCATGCATCTCGAGCAACGGGCCCTCCACCGGGACAAGATCCGTGTAGGGTTCACCGTTCGATGTCAGAAAAGCAGTGCGCAGTGACTCGTGACGCCCGACAACAGTCTCGACAGCTCGCTCCAAAGCCGGCGTGTCCAGCTTGCCGCGAATCCGGAAGGCGAATGGCACGTGGTAAGCCGGGCTGCCGGGCGCCACCTTGTCGAGCAGCCATAGCCGTTCCTGTTCATAAGAAAGAGGCGCGCGAGTGGTTTGACGAGGTCGAAGCGGGGGCGCCGCGAGGGTCTCATCCTCAATCCCGTCTTGAATGAGCTCCGCGACCCGGCTGAGCGTGGCGCCTTCGAGCAACTCGACCGCTGTCACCTGGACGCCCAGGTCTGTCTCGACCCCATTCTGTATCTCGAGCGCGCCGAGCGAATCGATGCCAAATTCGGTCACCCGCTTCTCGGGGTCGAACTCCGCGGGCGCGACCCGAAGTACCGCCGCAAGCCGCTGGCGCAGGTACTCCGTGATCCGTTCACGGCGCTCTGCGGCCGGTAAACCGAGCAGCTTGTCCCGATCCAGTCTCTCCGTTGGATCTTCGATATCGGCCTCTTCGAGCTTGTCTTCGAAGACGATCTTCAGTTCGCCGTCGAGGTACATGGAGCGGCACAGCCTGCGCTGGACCTTGCCGCTCGACGTCTTCGGGATGCTCCCTTTCCTGACCAGGACGAT
>CAYLSS010000345.1:0-318 GCA_964385765.1 uncultured Solibacteraceae bacterium | reverse complement strand
GCCCGGGCGCAGGTAGCCCCGCAGCGCCAGGTTGAGCGCCTCGGTCACGTTGGCCCCGAAGGTCACGCGCAGCGGATCGGGCGCGTTGAAGATCTCCGCCACCGCCTCGCGGACGCTGCGCGTGATGACGGAGGGATCCGCCGGTTCTCGTCGCGGAGCTTCGATCACGATGAACAGTCTCTCGACCCCGTCGACATCCACCGAACAAGCCACCGCAATGCTGGCGGCGATATCGGCATGAGCATGGCGGGCCGTAATCTCGAGATCGTTCGGATGATGGTTCAGTCCGCGGATGATGATCAGGTCTTTGAGCCGACC
>CAYLSS010000344.1:0-5565 GCA_964385765.1 uncultured Solibacteraceae bacterium | reverse complement strand
GACGCGTGCCCAGCTCCGGCTTGAGCGTGACCACAGGCTCGGCGGCCACGCGCTGGGCGGTCTCGCTGCTGGGGTCGTCGAGGTCGCCAAAGATGCGCGCCCGAGTGGGGCAGGTCGAGTATCTTGGTAACCTGCTCCGCGACTGGGGCGTGCCGATTGTGCTTCCAATCGGCGGACATGGCGTCTTTCTGGATGCGAAGGCCCTGCTGCCGCACATCGCGCAGGAACAGTATCCGGCACAGGCGCTGGCAACGGCGCTCTATGTCGATTCGGGGGTGCGGAGCATGGAGCGGGGCACCGTTTCGGCGGGACGCAACAAGGAGACGGGCGAGGAGTACAAGCCGAAGCTGGAACTGGTGCGGCTGACAATCCCCCGGCGCGTCTACACGCAGGCGCACATGGACGTGGTGGCCGAGTCGGTCTATTTCGTCTTCCGGCAGACCGAAGAGTTGCGCGGTCTGCGAATGGTATATGAGCCTAGGTATCTGCGCTTCTTCCAGGCCCGCTTCGAGCCGCTCTGATGGCGAAGGCACCGAGAGTACCGATTCGAGACCGGTCAACGTATCTGATGATACCGCTGGCCGTGGGAGCGCTGGCGCCGCTGTTGATTGTCATCGCCTCGCTGGTGGCAGCGGGCAGAACCCCGGTCGAAACGCTGGAAGCGCTTGGGGACCTGATCGTAGCGCGCAGGCTGAATCTCATCGTCCTGACCCTGATCGGAATGCCGCCATTCCTGATTCTGGGAGGACTCGCCTGGTGGCGCCATGGCAAAAAAGGCGCGCAGGCCACTTTCTGGCCATGGCTGGGCGGTCTGCTGGGAATCCTGAACCTCGTGCTGCCGATCCACGCGGGGTTCTGGCCGCGATATTTCCGGGGCGGTTCGATGGGATTTCCGCATGGTCTCGAACTGATCCTCGGACCAGTGGTTTCGCTGGTTCCGATGGGCTTCGGGTGGCTCCTGGGCTGGATTGTATGGCGACTGGCCTTTCAGGGCCGGGAGCGATCTACTCGTTGAGGGCCTTGACGATAGCCTTGGCGCCCTGCATCAGCATGCCGGTCTCGGCGCCGCAGCCGACGAAGCGCATCCCGCGCTCTTTCCACTGGCGCGCCAGCTCGAGCGGCCGGGTCTGAATGCCGGGGACCACGCCATGCTTCTCGGCACTCTGGCGGACCCTCTCGATCGCGTCTTCCATCCTGGCATGGAAGAAATCCCCGGGCACGCCGAGTGAGATGGAAAGATCCACCGGACCGATCATTACGACGTCGACGCCCGGTACCGAAAGCAGCTCGTCGCGCCGCTCGACAGCGGTCACGGTTTCGATCTGAAGCACGACCAGGGTGTTGGCATTCGCGTGCTCGGCGATCTCCTCGATTGTCGCGGCCTCGTATTCGACGTGGGCGGGCGTCAGGCCAAATCCGCGTACACCGAGAGGGGGAAAACGGCACCAACTGACGGCCGTCTCGAGCAGATCCCGCGACTCCACGCGTGGAAACACGATACCCATCGCCCCATTATCGAGCGCCCGGGCGACGAGCGAGTATTGCAGATCAGCCACGCGGACCAAGGGGACCAGACCGTTCTCGGTAGCGGCCCGCGCAATCTCCTGGATGGTTTCGATACCGAAGTTGCCGTGCTCGGCATCGAGGTAAGCGTAGTCAAAGCCGGCTGCGGCGAGGATTCGTGCAACTTCCGCGAGACGCAGCGTATTGAAGGCGCAGCCGTGGACGGTCTTTCCTTCGGCCAAGGCCTGTTTCACCCTATTAATTCTCATTCAGTGGCTCCAGGACGCCGGGAGGCCCAAACGGATCAGACCGTGAGTGCGATGTGGTCCGGACAGTCCAAGTGGACATTCTCGTAGACCCGGTCGACAAAATCAATTCCGTACCGGGCGAGGAAGGGCAAAATCGAATAAATTCGCTCCTGCGGATGCTTCCTTGGATAGACGAGGTTATAGAGGTAGGCGGCATCGGCTTCGGCCCGATCTTCGCGACGGAGGGCCTCGCGAGCGACCTTGCGTTCGACTTTGCCGAGCTGATGGAGGATCTTGGCCCGGCTCTTGTCGAGAGCGGCGGCGAGGGTCGGGTCGAAGCGATCAAGCCGGTCCCGCAGTTCATCGACATGGCCGGTTACCGAGTCAGCCGTTTGCACGAGCACTTCCTCGAGGTCGGGGGGGATCAGCCTCCGGGCGATATGCGCCTCGAGCTCTTCGAGTCCGTGGAAGCAGTTCCTGATGGAGACATCGAAACGCCGGATCAGCTTCGCGGCGCGTGGTTCCAGGAGCGTGAAGGCGGCACGCGGCACAGCCACCGGCATTCGCCCGAGCAGGGAACGATAGAGGACCTGTGCCTGGGCAAAGTAAGCGATCTCGGCGGATCCCGCGACATAGGCCACTGTCGGAAGGATGTGGTCCTGCACCACCGGGCGAAGGAGAGCGTTGGGCGAGAGCGACTCGGCCTGCTCCACCAACTCGGCTTCAGTGAAGCGCTGCTCGCCCGCCTGAAATCCGTCCCCCTGGCGGCGCAGTGGAATGCGGCGCCCATCCCGGAGCAGGAAGAAGAGGCTCGCGGAATCGAGGTGTACCTGGGCATGATAACCGGCGCTTTCCAACTGCTGCGCGCGCTCCTTCAGCCGGCGCCGAAGATCATCCACCAGACAGAGCGCTTCCCGCATCAATGGGGCCGCCAGCGATCGGACGGACGATTTCAGGGGATCGAGAAAGAGCAGGCATTTCGGCAGGATGCGCCGCATCAGTTCCTGGTAAGCCTCGCCAAACGTGCGGCCCGAAGCATAGGCAACCTCCGCGACGCTCGAGACCTCGTCACCGAACGGGAGTTTGCTAAGCGCCGCGCGCAGTTCGTTGAGGGGCGGATTCCGGAGTGGGATCGTACCGACAGGCCGGTTGCCGGGTCCTTCGCCGGCGACCTCGAGAAAGACGGGCTGCTGGGCGGCGTTGAACGCCCAACAGTGGTTGACCTCGGCGATGTCGTGATCCTCGGTGGCCATCCAGAACACGGGCGCCGCGGGGATGCCCCGTCCACGAAGCTGGCGCGCGAGCTTGATTGCGGTAAGAGCTTTGTAGACGCTGTACGACGGTCCTCCGAAAAGGCCGGTCTGCTGGCCCGTAACCACGGCGACGGCATCCGGGCGAGCCAGAATTTCGAGCGCCTCGTGCTCTCCGTTCTGCTCCCGAAGCGCCGCCACCAGCGCAGTGCGGCGCGCCTCTGGGAAACGGATCTCGCCGGCCACGCGAGCGTAGGAAGCCGCTTCGAAGGGGTTTCCCGCATAAAAAGGCGCGACGCGATTGAAGTGATAGAGGAAGTCCGTAAAAAGCCTGCTTGTTTGAGGAAACTCGGTATGGCGAATGCAAAGTCGTTCCATGCAATAAGCCTCAACCCTATCAGATGCTTGAAAGCCTATGAAAGTACTGTCTTCGATAGATCGACGCTCGCGCCGGCGAAAGGTGATAGTTTTGAATTGATGATAGACGAGCAGGAGTTCCAGAAACAGGCGGACCGGGCGCTCTCCGAGCTCGACAGCGCTCTCGGCGAGGTCGCCGACGATTACGAATTCGAGCCCGATTTTCAGGCGGGCGCCCTAACGCTCGAATTCGAGGATCCGCCGGCGAAATTCGTAATCAGTCCCAATGCTCCGGTGCGACAGATCTGGGTCTCCGCTCTCACCACCAGCTTCAAGCTCGACTGGGATCCGGGGCGCTCCGAGTTTGTCCTTGCCGGCGCCGGGCAATCGCTCAAGGAGTTGATGGCCGACGTCATCGGCAAGCATCTCGGGCAGGGCGTCAAACTATAGCCGCGAGTCATGTCCGGAGTTTATGTTTCCTATCCGTTCTGCCGGCAGAAGTGCACTTACTGCAATTTCGCGTCGGGCGTCTTCGGCAACCGTCTCGAGCGGGAGTATTTCGACGCGTTGTTGGACGAGGTGCGAGGGATTTCATGGAGTTGGGCGCCCGAAACCGTCTACCTGGGTGGCGGTTCGCCCGACCGGCTTGAGCCGCGCGAGCTTGTGCGGCTGCTCAGCCTGATCCCTGGACGGCCGTGGAAGGAGGCAAGCATCGAGGCGGCGCCGGGCAGCATCACGGCGAAGCTGGCCGAAGCCTGGGCCGGTTGCGGGATTGACCGGGTCAGCCTGGGCGTCCAGAGTTTTGTCGAGCCAGAGATCCGGCGGACGGCGCGCATGCACACGGCGGAGATCGCCGCTCGGGATGTGGCGACTTTGCGGCGGGCCGGTATCGGCAAGATCAACGTTGACCTGATCGCGGGCTTACCGGGGCAGACGCGGGCCAGTTGGGAGCAGTCGCTCGGTTGGATCGACCGGCTGGATGCCGGTCATGTATCGATCTATATGCTGGAGATCGATGAGGAGAGCCGTCTGGGTCGGGAACTGATCGCCGGGGGCAGCCGTTATGGCGCGGCGGAGGTTCCGGAATTGGACACGATCGCGGGATTCTATGAGCTGGCCGTTGATCGGTTGGCGGCGCTCGGGCTGCGTCGTTACGAGATCTCGAATTTCGCCCGGGAGGGAGAGGAATCGCTCCACAACCTCAAGTACTGGAAACTTGAAGCCTACCTCGGGTTCGGCGCCGATGCACACTCCTTCGACGGGCGTGTGCGGCGGCAGAACGTCAAGACAGCAGCCGAATACGCGGAGCGGTGGCGCGGCGGACAGACCGTTGTCGATTGCGAATCGCCGGCTCGGCTGGATGAGGAACGCTTTTTCGTAGGTCTCCGGCTGGCTGAGGGAATCGAGTTGCGACCCGATGAGTGGCGTCACCACGAGCGTCCGATTCAGCGGTTTCTCGACGGCGGCCTGCTTGCCCGCAGCGGCGACCGGCTCCGGCTCACCGACTCCGGCATGCTGCTTTCCAATGAGGTCTTCGAGGAGTTCATCGCAACATGATCGATGACAACGGCTATATCGACTTGCGCTCCGACACGGTCACGCGGCCGACGCCGGCCATGCGCCGCGCGATGGCGGAGGCCGAAGTGGGAGACGACGTGTATCGAGAGGACCCCACCGTCAACCGGTTGGAACGGCGGGCGGCGGAGATTTTCGGCAAAGAGGCCGGTTTGTTTGTGCCGACAGGCTCGATGGGCAACAACATCGCCGTAAAGGTCCACACCCAGCATGGTCAGGAAGTGATCTGCGAAGCAAAGGCCCACGTGCTCAACTATGAGCTGGCAATGATGGCGTGGTTCTCCGGCTGCGTGGCCCGCCCCATCCCGACCGCTGACGGAATCCTGTGTTGGGCTGATGTCAGGAACGAGTACCGACCCCTTCGCCCGCATTTTGCGCCGACCGGGCTGGTTTCCGTCGAGAACACCCACAACATCGCCGGCGGCGTAGTGATGCCGAAGAATGTGCTGGACGAGATCTGCGATGGCGTCCATGAGTTGGGGTTGAAGGTCCATCTCGACGGCGCGCGGATCTTCAATGCGGCCGGGTACCTGGGCGTACCGGTCCATCGGCTTTGCGAGAAGGTCGATTCGGTGATGTTCTGCCTTTCGAAGGGGCTTGGCGCTCCGGCCGGTTCTCTGCTGGTGGGGACC
>CAYLSS010000343.1:3550-5606 GCA_964385765.1 uncultured Solibacteraceae bacterium | reverse complement strand
ACACTGCCGCGCTCGAACGCCGGGCAGGACAAGGACTACGCCGCGCTCTATGCCTGGTCAGTGCGAAGCTCGGAGCACTTCTGGACAGCCGTGTGGGATTACTGTGACTTGATTGCGAACCGCCGGGCCGACATGGTGCTCGAAAACGGCGACCGCATGCCGGGAGCGGTCTGGTTCTCCGGGGCGCGTCTCAACTTCGCCGCGAACCTGCTGCGTTACCAGGATGACGTCGAGGCAATCGTCTTCTGGAACGAGAAGGGGCGGCAATCGACAATTACGTCCCGGGAGTTGCGTGATCTGGCGGCTCGCCTGGCGAGCACTTTTCGGGACTGGGGCATCGGGCCGGGCGATCGCGTGGCCGGCTACCTGCCCAACATTCCGGAAACGGTCATCGCGATGCTGGCAGCCACCTCGATCGGCGCGATCTGGACCTCCTGCTCGCCCGACTTCGGGCTGGCGGGCGTGCTGGACCGCTTCGGACAGACCGAACCGAGGGTCCTGGTGACGACCGCCAGTTGCCTGTACAACAGCAAGGTTTTCCCCTATCTCGACCGCGCTTGCAGCGTGGTGGAGAGTATCCCGTCGATCGAACGGACGATCGTGGTTCCCTATCTCGACGCTCCGGATTCCGGGGATCTTCCGCCTCGATCGGTGTTGTGGGATGAGGCGCTGGCGCCGGCGGCTGAGCCACGCTACGAAGAGCTCCCGTTCGATCATCCGGTTTACATCCTCTACTCATCGGGCACCACCGGCCGGCCCAAGTGCATCGTTCATGGAGCCGGCGGCACGCTGCTTCAGCATCTGAAGGAGCACATGCTGCACACCGACATCAATCGGGGCGACCGGGTGGTCTACTTCACCACCTGCGGCTGGATGATGTGGAACTGGCTGGTTTCCGGCCTCGCATCAGGGGCGACGATCATTCTCTACGATGGCTCGCCGATACATCCGCAATCGGACGCCCTGTTTCGCCTCGCCGAGGCGGAGCGTGTGAACGTGTTCGGGACAAGCGCGAAATACATCGGGTCGCTCGAGAAGGCCGGCGCCGAACCGGGGCGAGACCATGATCTGGCGGCGCTTCGCACGATTCTCAGCACCGGATCTCCCCTGGCTCCGGAGAGTTTCGACTATGTGTACCGCGCGATCAAGCAGGAGGTATGCCTGTCGTCGATTTCCGGCGGCACCGATATCATCTCCTGCTTCGCACTGGGCAACCCGATCGCGCCGGTCTATCGCGGCGAGATCCAGACACGCGGCCTGGGGATGGCGGTCGAGGTTTTCGACGAACATGGCCGGCCGGCGCGGGGTCGGAAGGGCGAACTCGTTTGCACGAAGCCATTCCCATCCATGCCCGTGGGTTTCTGGAACGACCCCGACGGGCAGAGATACCGCGATGCCTATTTCTCTCACTACCCGAATGTCTGGCGCCACGGCGACTGGGCGAAATTGACCGAGCACGGCGGCGTAATCATTTATGGCCGTTCCGACTCTGTCTTGAATCCCGGCGGAGTCCGTATCGGCACGGCGGAGATCTATCGAATTGTCGAGCAGTTCGAGGAAGTCCAGGAATGCGTGGCCGTCGGGCAGGAGTGGGAGGGTGACGTTCGGGTGATCCTGTTTGTGCGTCTCCGGCCGGGCGCGATGCTGACCGAGACGCTCGAAACCAGTTTGAAGCACCGTCTCCGCGAGCATGCTTCGCCGCGCCACGTACCGGCAAAGATCGTCGCGGTGGCAGACATCCCGCGCACGGTCAACAACAAGATCAGCGAGGTGGCCGTGCGCGAAGTGATCCACGGCCGTCCTGTCCGAAATACGGAGGCATTGCTGAATCCGGAAGCGCTGGAGTTCTACAGGGGCCTCCCGGAACTACGGAGCTGAGGTCGGTTTCAGGCCGTCCACCCTTCAATTACCCGGTTCGAGCGGAGTTCGCGGACCTCGACGACTTCGGTGGAGGTCCAGACGCCATCCTGCGTCCATCCAGTGGCGGTGACCCAGTGCTTTCCGCAATCGTCCGAATAGATCTCGAACTGACCGGGAATCTCCCAGGGGCGGGTGC
>CAYLSS010000343.1:2530-3540 GCA_964385765.1 uncultured Solibacteraceae bacterium | reverse complement strand
GCCCGCGGGAAGGTTCAACTCTTCCTCGGCGCGGTCCTCCACTGGCGGCCGTTCGCCTTGACGCCAGCTCACCAGCGCGCATGGTCCGTCCTTGCCTTGCCATTCTTTGAGCGGCAGCTTGCAGATGGGACAGCTTATGGGAGGGTCAGGTTGATAGTAGTCAAACAGCCCCATTGGTTCTCTCCCGATCCATTCGAATTGCGGGGAACGCGCATTATCGTTCTCCCCAACTCAGCTTTTCGCGAAGAACGTTGAAAAACTTCAAGCGCGGCGGGCGTACCAATCTGACAGTCTGTTCCGAGCAGCAGCAGATGATCTCGTCGCCGTGCTTCAGCGGCTCACCCACCTGGCCATCGATTGTGAGGAAGGCGGCATCGTCCTTGGCCTCGATGTCCAGTTTGATGCGGCAGCCCAGCGGGAGGACCACTGGGCGGTTGGTAAGGGTATGGGGACAGATCGGCGTCATCACGAGCGCCTGAACTGTGGGAAAGATGATCGGCCCGCCGGCGGACAAGGAGTACGCGGTGGAACCGGTCGCAGTCGCGATAATAAGACCGTCGGCTTTGTAGTCGCATACGATGTCGTCGTCGACATAGGCCGCGACATCGATCATTCGGGCGATGTCGATTTTGTCAACCACGACATCGTTGAGGGCCTCATACTCCGATCTCAGGGAATCGCCGCGGTGGAGTTCGCAATGGAGAAGACGCCGCTCGCCGATCTTTTGGCGGCCGTTCAGAGCGAGTTCCAGTTCGGGGAACAGGTCATTGACGGTGATCGCCGTCAGGAAGCCCATGCTTCCAAGGTTGACCGCGAAGACAGGCACCGGCCGGCCGGCCAAAGCCCTTACGGCAGACAGCAGAGTTCCGTCGCCGCCCAACAAAATAATGAAATCGGCTCCATCGGGCACCTGGGTTCGCGGGATGCCTTCCACCCCGTCGATGTAGGCCGCCGTTTCTTCATCGCAGCGCGTTTCAATGCCGCGCTCTTTGAGCCACGGGATAAGCTGG
>CAYLSS010000343.1:0-2520 GCA_964385765.1 uncultured Solibacteraceae bacterium | reverse complement strand
ACCACTTGGCGGGCCGGATCGGCATCGGGTTTCGAGATGATCCCAACCGTCTTAATTCCTGGCATAAAGCAAAAACTCGCGATTCCCTTCAGCGCCCAAAATCGGGCTCTCGATCAGCTCACATCGGAAGCCGAGGGAGACGGCGACATCCCGCACCTTCCGGCACGCGGCCTCGTGCAACGAAGTATCCCGGACAATCCCGCCCTTGCCGACCTGCTCGCGTCCGACTTCGAACTGGGGCTTCACGAGTATAACCATTTCCCCGCCGCCAGTGAGCAGCGGCGGCACGCGCGGAACGATGAGAGCAACGGAGATGAAGCTGACATCGCAAACGGCAAGATCCACTGGCTCGCCAATGTCGTCCAAGGTCAGGTAGCGGGCGTTGAGCTTCTCATGGAGAATCACCCGTTCATCGGTACGGAGCTTCCAGGCGATCTGGCCGGCGCCGGTGTCGACCGCATGAACCCTGGCCGCACCCCGCTGCAGCAGGCAGTCAGTGAATCCTCCGGTGGATGCGCCGATGTCAAGACAGACCCGGCCGCCGGGATCGATGCCGAAGTGATCGAGTGCGTGCTCAAGCTTGCACCCCCCTCGACTGACGTACTTGAGTTGTCCCGTCAGCTCGATTGCCGCATCTTCAGCAAATGTCTGCCCGGGCTTGGCGGCCTTCTGATTGTCGACGAACACCTGCCCGGCCAGAATCAGCGCCCGCGCCCTCTCGCGGGACTCGGCCAGGCCGCGTTCGACCAGGAGCTGATCGATGCGCCGTTTTGCCATCAGTTCTTTCGGTGGACGATCAGATCGGCAATCTCCCGCAGCCAGTATCCCCTCTCGCCGAACCGCTCCAGCGCTTCATGGCATGCAACGAGTTCCCGTTCAGCCATTTCGTGGGAGCGTTCCAGTCCGTAGACTGCTGGAAAGGTGATCTTGTGTTGCTCGGCGTCCTTGCCGGCCGTCTTGCCAAGCGCTTCGGATGACTGCTCGACATCGAGGAGATCGTCGACGATTTGAAACGCGAGGCCGGCGTGATCCCCATATTGGGAGAGGGCGTCAAACGCGTCTTCATCTGCGCCGGCATAGATGGCCCCCATGCGCAGGCCGGCCCGGAGCAGCGCCCCGGTCTTGGCGCGATGAATCTTTGATAACAGCGAGGGGGTCGGCTCCTGGCCTTCACCCTCGAGGTCGTGAACCTGCCCGGCGATCATCCCGCCGACAGTACCGGCCGCGGTCGACAGTTCCTCGACGAGGCCGATCTTGCGGTCCGACTCAATGGAGTCGAGGCGGGAAAGGACCGAAAAGGCCAGGGTCAACAAGGCGTCCCCCGTCAGGATCGCCATTGCTTCACCGAAGACCCTGTGGGATGTGGGCCGGCCGCGCCGCAGGTCATCGTCATCGAGGGCCGGGAGGTCATCGTGAATCAGCGAATAGGTATGAATCATCTCGAGCGAGCACGCCGCGTCCTCGATTCCGCTCACGGTATCGCTGACGGCCTCGGCGGCCGCCATGCACAAAACCGGCCGAATGCGTTTTCCACCGGCGAACAGGCTGTAGTGCATCGCTTTGTGGATGGTCTCGGGAGGCTGGCTTTCACCTGGTACCCAACGGCGGAGTGCTGTGTCAACACGGGTTCGCTGGCGTTTGAGATAGTCGTCTAGCGAGATCCCAGCTTCAGCGGTCTTCAGGTTCAAAGGGCTCAGGCTCCACACTCTCATTTTTCTTCAGCAGAATCTCGACTTTCTTCTCCGCTTCTTCGAGTTGCTTGCGGCAGGCCTGGCTCAACTCGACACCCTTCTCGAAGCGCTCGAGAGCCTTGTCCAGCGGGAGATCTCCCGTTTCGAGCTCTTTGACGACCGCCTCGAGGTCGTCCAGACGCTCCTCGAAGCTGCGGATGGGCGTCTCTTCAGGCATGGGATCATTCTATCCTAGGAAACTGCGCGAAAGCCCTCGCGGCTTTGATTGGTCAAACTGGGATCCTGGCCGTCCGCAGGCTTCACGGTTTCGGCGTTTCCCCTGAAGGCAGCCGGCGGCTCGGCCGGACCTGCGCGGGTGGTGGGCATCGTGGAATCCGAATGAAGCTTCGTCACCTTCGCTTGGTCGACCTCGATCAGTCTTTCCGCGCGCGCGATCGACGCAGGAGGCTATCGCTCCGGTACGATGGTGGCGTCATGAAATTAAGCTGCCTGAGTCCGATTCCGGTTGTTGTGCTGCTTTTCGGCTGCGCTGAGAAACCCGCCGGCGAAGCCTCCGGCGGGTGGATCGCATTGTTTGACGGTGAAACCCTCGATGGGTGGTCTGTTGCCTGCAAACCCGAGGACGAAGGAAAAGGCTTCTGGCAAGTGGTTGACGGAGCCATCACCTGCGACTCCCGTGGCCGTCCGGATCATAACTATGTTTGGCTGATTTCCGACAAAGAGTATGCCGACTTTGAGTTGAAGCTGCAGGTTCGCGGATTCGATGACTCCCCGGGCAACTCTGGCGTTCAGGTCCGGAGCCGGTATGACGCCGCGGCCGGCTGGCTGG
>CAYLSS010000342.1:0-5622 GCA_964385765.1 uncultured Solibacteraceae bacterium | reverse complement strand
GGGCGCGTTCAACACCGGCCGCCAGTTCCTCGGGTACGCCCCCCTCATTCTCGGCCCGAAAGAGATGGACCCTGGACGCGATCCTGGCGGTTGCCAGGATCGCATCCGACGCCATCCGCAGCTCTGCTTCGGTCAACGCCGGCTGCTTCACCTCGCGTTCCACCGATGCGGCCCTTGCGAACTTCTCGACAACCTCCAGGTTGGCCGAGAGAGCTTCGGCCTCCTGGGGGGTGAAGCGGACATTGACGCCCGCATTGACTGCGTTCAAAGCGTTCGCGTTGGCCATGATGCGGATATCGCGCGCCTCCGCGTTCGCCATCTGTCTGGAGATGTCCTTCAGGTCGCCGCAAGCTTCGGCGATGTGGTCTAGGATGGTCCGCGTCTCCGGTTCCTCACCGGGACACCGAAGCTCGAACTGAAAACCCTCGCGGATCCTGGTCGGTTCACACGCGCTGCCGTTCCCGCACGGCTCTTCGGTCACATAAGGAGCAACAGGGTCGGTGGCCTTTTCGCAATACTTGATGTACAGGCAATAGCGCCTTTGATTTGGCCTCTCCTCGGACTCCTCGGCGTTTTCCGGACGAGGGATATTTGTACCGAAGACACTCTCTCCGCTGGTGCGCCCGCTCGCCGATGACTTGCCGATCTCGGGCTCGGTGCACGGGTCGCCGCAGTCGTGCCCGCCTAGTTTTTCGATCCGGAGCTGGCGGACCATTGCGTTGATGTCCAGTTCCGTCTCGCACGGAACGAGGATGTCATTGCCGCAGCAGTCCAATGCATAGCCCGGATGAACCCGGACTTTCCCTCCTCCGCAGGGATGGCAGGTTACTTCCAGTCCGCACACCACCCCACTGCCGTGAAGATACCGGTTGTGAAGCCGATGCTTGGCAAAAACGTAGTTGGTCAGCGTTTGGAGGTCGTCCTCGGTCAGCAGTTGGCCGCTGAAGAAGCGGGGTTGAACGAGGGTGTTGGTTTCGCAGCCTGCGCAATCCTTCCGGCCGCACGAGCACGGCTCGGGAGCCGCGTTGCCGCTGCAGCCACAACCGCCGGAAACACTGAGCGTTTGCGATGCATGATGGCCCTGGCTCATATCAGTTCTCCTTTTTGATTCCCGCCGACAATCCAGATCCAGCTCTCGAAAGTTCCCCCTCCGTGGCCGTTTCCGGACGTCCACGGACCGGGATAGTCAGGCGGCTCGAGGCAATCCTCATCGGTGTCCTCCGGATGTTCGTATCCCTCGTACTCTTCGAGCAAGGGGACCCGGCCGCCAAGATGGTTGCCGTCCACCGGCCGGCAGCACTCGTCGAGGACGAAGTCCGCCCGGAGACGAATCAGCAGCCGATCGCCTTCGTGGAACTTGTCATCCGAGGTCTGCCGGACGTAGAGCCGGTCCGTTGTCTTTGTCGCCGGCAGGTTCACGAACTCGACCGGCACATTGTAAATGTCCCCGCTCCGGCCCTTGCCTCCCTCGACGACCCAGACATCGACAACTCCGGGACGAAGGCTCTTCGTCAGCACTTCACCCGAGAACCGGAACTCCAATCCATTGGACTGGCCATTCCGGCCGAGCACTGATCCGGCTTGCGAATCCGAATAGCCTCCGCCATGGACCCAACTGACTCCGGAGACATTCACCCATTCATGCAGGCCGAACCGGCGGCGCGCCTCGTTGTGGATGTCCGCCGGGGCAATCGGCTCGCCCGGACGAACGTTATCGATTCTGGCCAGCAGCAGGCAAGCGTCATCGCAAGCGCAACAGCAGGGATCGCAGCGCTTCTCTTTTTCAGGGGCTTCGAGCGTTACCTCCAGCCGGTAGGAGTCCTGAATCTTCGCATATCGGCAGCCGTTGGTGGAGGAGCACTTGTCCGTGTAGACGGGGCGCACCGGCTCCACCGGCGTCTCGCAGAAGCAGATGCGGAGGTACAGGGACGCCCCGCTGCCGCTCCGGCCCTGCGATTCGAATTTCCGCAAATCCGCCGGACTGAGCGCGGCCACCGGGTCGATTACCCGCGGGTGCCGGACTACAATCTCATTTCCAAGGCAGTCCAGCGCCACACCGCATCCGACGACAACCTTCATCGAGGGCTTGTCTTCTTTGTCCGGTGGGCATAGCTCCTCCAGCTTTCGCCGAAGCCTTTCGATTTCCTGCTCCCGAGCGGCGATTTCTTCCTCGATCTCCTTCTTCTCCTCCTCGGTGGCCGCCTCCTCCAGCCTGGCCTTGAGCCGTGTGACTTCGACCTCGCGACGCTCAATCTCTTTTTCGAGTTTTTCGCGCTCGCGGTCGACCTCCGGCTCACATGGCTTCTCCTGAGTTTCGGGCGTGACTTTCAGCCCGCAGATGACACCGTATCCGTGAAGACAGCGATTGAGAAGCTTGAGCTTCTCCCGGAAATAGCGCTGTTCGTCCTGAAAATCCGCGGCGCCCAGCATCTGGCCGTAGAAGTACTGCAGTCGGCGCAACTCCGGGATTTCAGGGCAACACGCGGCGTCGTGTCGGGTGTGCTCGGTTACGTTAGTGCTCATAACATATCTGCCCTCAACAGGCGGGCGGAACGACGGACGTATGTCCGATGACCGGCCCCACCGTGCCGTGGCCCCGCAGAACGGAGTCCCGGCCCAAACGTAGGTTGCCCCGGATACCCAAAACGGCCGGGGGCGGCGCCGCCAAACGCGTGTCGATGCCGACACGCACCGTGCCCGCCAGAATCAGTGATTCCGAACCAATGCTCACGCCCACCACAGTGTGGGCGGGCTTCTGGCTGTCAACGAGCCGTTCAAGACGGCTCGCCAGTGAAGAATCTTGCCGCCCGGCGCCCGGCAATAGCACCTTGAACCGGTGCGCACCAGCGGTTAATGGATCCAGGGCGGGGTCCCCATAACTGCGCAGGGGAGCCCCGGTCAGCTTCGATTGGCCCAGCCGGAAGCGCGCGGCGGAACGGCCGAACAGGCGTACAGCGCCCAGCCGTCCGTCCAGAGGCGAACGTTTGGTCGTCGAAGCCACGGCGCCCCAGAAGGCGTCGGCGCCAGGCTCCTCGATAACGGGATCCTCATCGAATACCAGCCGAATCGCTTCAGCCAGGCCCTCCAGCGTCCCGCGCTTTCGGTAAAGGTCGGGCAGCGCCAGGAGAATCGCTCTGCGCCGTGCGGCGTCCCATGACGGATCAAACGTGACGCCCAGGAATTGGCCAAGCCACGGGAGGACCTCATCGGATACCCGTTGCGAATCGAATAGCGCCGGAAAGGTTTCTACAGCCCGGTCCAGGTCGGCCAGCGTGGCATCAAAAAGGGACAGAAACCGCTCGGTGAACTCTGCCGCGCGTGGCTCCTCCTGGTAGACGGCGGGCAGGAACTGTGCACTCGTCGAACGCGGAAAATCCAATCGGATCCGCCGGACCACCGGCGTCGCCAGCCCGTCTCCAACAAGCCGCAAGCGCACGAACAAGTACCGGCCGGCAGGCTGGTCGATCAGGAAGTCGCGCCGCAAGACGGAGGTCTGCCAGTCATCGGGGTGCGGCACACCGGTCGCGAATCCCGGCCAGCGCGCGTCCGGCTGCCCTTGGGCGACAAGTTCATCCACCGTCTCGGCTGTGGCGACGGCGACCTCGAGCTTCGTCCCCTGGGGAACATCGGCGTCAATGCGCAGCCGATGCCACATGCATCGCGGCACGCCGCTGTCGATCGCCGTGGTGAGCAACTGCCCCTTCCTGGCGTATTGCGGCGGCGCCGGCGGCGTGGGAGGCGCCGGGATCGAACGCCCGTACCACGAGAAGCACACCGTCGGAAAACTGCGCTCGGACGCTCGCCGGATGATGCAGAAGCCCTCGCTGGCAATGCGCCGGAGCCCGGTGTCAGGCAGCGAATCGCGCAGCGCCTTCAGGCCCTCGACCCGCGCTTCGGCATGGCAGGGAACAGTCCAAACACCGAGAGATCCGATCGAGTCGCGCACCAGGAGCCAGACCGCTCCGTCCGCCGAAACCTCGATCGCCTCGATCCGGAACCCCTTGGGCAGCGCCAGGGCGAGCTTACCAAGATATGCCCCGGCCGGATCGTAGCGAAGGATGGATGTGTATTCGCTCACCACGAGCAATTCGCAAGGCGACGCAAAGGCGAGGTCGGTCGCCTCCGGAACCGCAAAGTTTCCGACCGGATGGCCCGCCCGTGTCCAGACGCGGACCCCGCCCAGCGACTTGTCGATGGCCGCGATCAACCGGCTGTGGACCGTGACGGCGATCAGGTTTCCGGAAGGCTCGGCCGGCCAATCCACCGGCTGCCAGGTGCTGTCGCATGGACCGAGTCGAAGCAGCCGGGAATCCGGCGGATGCGGCGTAACCAGATACCAGGTGCAGGTCGGGCAGTCATATGCCAGGCGGGGGGGCGGCAGATAGGGCCAGACATCGGAAGGCGCAACGCCTTTCGGTCCGGCGGCCAGGCGGATCCCTTCAGGATCCCAGGCGCCGTCGAGTTGCTCGAAGCTCGCGATGTCCCAGCCGGCGTAGCCGTCCAGTAAGCGAAAGGTGGGCGCGGTGGTTACGCAACTCATCACCTGGCCTCCTTTGCTTCTGGAACCACTTCATGGCTCTCCGGCCACAAAAGGCCGTTCCGGGAGATCGATACATCGGCGCACGACGGAGATCGCACTCCGTCGAGGACGATGTTGAGCCGCGGAATGGCGCTCACCGCGGATACCCGCGAGAGGATTCTCCGCAACAGCGGCATGTAGCGGATGGGCCCTCCAAACGGCCACCCTGTCTCTTTATCGCCGCCCTTGATCGGATCGAAGTAGAGGTTGAGCTCTTCAATGACGCTCCTCACGACCGCACCGGCGTCGGCCGACGATTCCGCCAGAAGGATTCCGGTTTCGATGCGGATGCGATGAAAGCGCGATGCCGCGGCAACCACATCGACGCCGGCGGGGGCGACTTCCTGGCTGAGATACTCCGCGACGGCGCGCAAAGACTGTTCGTCGGCAACCGGCGGCCCCTCGCCCGAGGCATGAGGGACGACGAACACACCCACCACCCCCGGGATCGGTGCGCCCGGCATCGCCGGATGAAGCCCCGACACCGCGTGGGCCCGCGCGATGGAGGCGCCGGGAGCCCGGACCGCAAGCAACTCGTAATCAGCTTCGGCAACCGCCCGCCCGCGCGAGCGGATTTCGGCGGGACCCCGGCGGATCGCGGCTTCGCGCGCCTCCAGGTCCGTTCCACCGCTCGCAGGGAGCGGATTCTCCACGCCCTGCACGAACGGGGCGGAGTTGATGAGCGTCTTGATCTCTCCGGCATCCACCGCCCCACGAGCTCCTCCACCCACCTGGTAGCTCACCGCACGGACATGGCGGAAGCCGGTGGGCAGTGTCGCCCCGTTATGCCCATCACCGAACGTCAGGACGCCGGAGACCGGGTCCAGCGTGAAAACGCGATCGTTCGGGCCAGAACTGGCAAGGGACACGACCTCCTGCCAGGACCGCGCGCCGGCGAAGTCCTCGCCGGAATCCCCGCCCTCGAAAGCAAGATCCAGCAGGTCGCCGCTGCCGCTTCCTTCGTCGATTTCCAGGTCCAGTGTTTCCCCAAAGATTTTTTCTGTTTTTATAGACATGTCTTTTTTTAAAGCTTTGGGATAGCT
>CAYLSS010000341.1:0-5648 GCA_964385765.1 uncultured Solibacteraceae bacterium | reverse complement strand
GGCCGCGGCCGATAATCCAGGGGACGCAGGCGAGGGTTTCGACGTTGTTGATGACGGTCGGCTGGCCGCGAAATCCCTGTTCGACGGGGTAAGGCGGGCGGAGCCGGGGGGTGCCGCGGCGGCCTTCGAGGGAACGGATGAGCGCGGTCTCCTCGCCGCAGACGAAGGCGCCGGCGCCCTCGCGGACCTCGAACTGGAGACCGTCAAGATAGCCGCGGCCGGCGGCCTGGCGGATGGCGGCGCGGACGCGGCGGACGGCCAACGGATACTCGGCGCGGATATAGAAGAAGCCCTCCCCGGCGCCGATTGCGTGGGCCGCGATGGCGAGGCCTTCGATCACGCGGTGGGGATCGGCCTCGAGGACGAGGCGGTCCATGAACGCGCCGGGATCGCCTTCATCGCCGTTGCAGATGACGTACTTGGGGGAGGCGGGCTGGGCGCGGGCGAGCGACCACTTGCGGGCGGTGGGGAAGCCGGCGCCACCGCGGCCTCTGAGTCCGGCGACGGAGATGGCGGCGATGATTTCCTCCGGATCGGAATCTTGGCAGCGGGCGAGCGCCTGGTAGCCGCCGCGGTCGAGGTAATCGCCGATGTCGAGCGGATCGATCTCGCCGCAATTTTCGAGAACGATGCGCTGCTGCTTGGCGAGGTAGGCGGCGGCGGGTCCGATGCGGCGGTCAATGGCGTGGTTGTGAAGCCCGGTGCGGTTTCCGTTGGAAGAGAAGAGGGCGCGGATGGTTTCGGCGGTCCAGCGGGCGCGCGCGCCGAAATGGAGGGGACGCAGGTGGCGCTGGACGATGCGGCGGGCCGCGGCGGCGTGGACGTTGGCATAGAGAACGGTTTGGCCGGCCGGGTCAATTACCTCGACCATTGGCTCGCAGTGGCACATGCCGTTGCAACCGACCGTCTTGACGACGCCATCGAGGCCAGCCTCGCGAACAGCCTGCTCAAGGGCGTCGCGGACGGGTTCGCCGCCGCTGGCGATGCCGCAGGAGCCGAGACCGATACGGATTTCGGGCGCAGTTGTCATGCGGGCTCCCTGGGCTGGATGGCTTCGACGCCGGCGGCGGCGGACGATGGGGTCAGCTTGCCGGCGGTGTGCTCATCGACCATCATGACGGGCGCGAGGCTGCAGCAGCCGAGGCAGGCGACCTCGTCCAGGGTGAACATTCGGTCACGGTCAGTGTCCTCGCCCGCGGGGATGTCGAGACGGCGGCGCAGTTCGTCGGTGATCTGGCGGGCGCCGGCGACGTGGCAGGCGGTGCCGTGGCAGACGCGGATGACGTGCCTGCCAACGGGCGAACGGCGGAACTGGGCGTAGAAGGACGAAGTTCCGGCGATCTGGGCGGGCGTGATCTCGGTGAGCTCGCAGACGCGCTGGAGGGCTTCGTCGGGCAGGTAGCGAAAGTGTTGCTGGATGGCCTGGAGAATCGGAATAGCGGCTTCGCGGCTGGTCCCGAAGCGGGCAACGATGTCGTCAACGAAGTGGAGGCCGGGCGGCTCTGGGCGGCGGCGGGTGCGGCGGGCTTCGGCAGGGCGGGGGCCGGAGCGAGCTTGACGAGGCGGTCCAGGGGAACTGTCTGGCGGGGTTCGAGCGAGAGACGCCACTTGGCGGCGGCGATGAAGACCGCCCCGGCGGCGATGAGGACGATGGCGAGCGTGTCGCCGAGGGCCTTGCGAGCCTGCCGGGCGGAGGTGATCCGTTCGTGCTCGGCGGCGAGCTTGGGGGCAAGCGAGGCATCCACGGCGACCTGTTCCTGGAGTTCGAGGATGCGCTGGTCGTCCTTGGGTTTGGCGGCGCGCGCGAGGGCCCAACTCACGGTGAGGGTGAGCACCGAGACCACGATCACCGTGGCGGCGCCGGCGGCGATATTCCTAGACACTCGTCGGAGCGTGGTTTCGGTCATGGCTGAGTTCCCGGGGGCACGAGGCGTAACATCGCGCGCAGTAGAGGCAGTCCTGGCGGACGGCCCGCATTTTGTTTACGGCGCCGTAGGGACAGGATTCGCTGCACAGTCCGCAGTCGAGTTCTTTGTCCGGCGTGATGGTGACCCCGCGGCCGGCGAGCCGGGAGCACCAGCCGAGCAGGGCGCCGTAAGGACACAGGTAGCGACAGTAGGGCCGGCCGATGAACATTCCGAGCAAGAGGAAACCGCCGCCGATGAAGAGCATGTGAGCGAAGCCGGTACGGCGGAAGAAACCGACGAAGGGATCGAAGCGACAGATTAGGAAGTCGCGGTCGGCGAACGGCTGCACGGCGAACCAGACGGCGAGTCCGAGATAGACGTATTTGAGCAGGCCGAGCGCCGTGTCGAGGCGGCGCGGGACACGGAGCGGCTTCATCACGAAGAGCTCTTGGATGGCTCCCAGCGGGCAGACGCCTCCGCAGAAGGCTCGTCCGAAGAAGAGGGCGACGGCCAGCGGCAGAAAGAAGGCGGCGGTTACGACGATCGGGATGGAATACTCCGGATCAGTGAGCGCGACAGCGACATTTTGAATGGAACCGATGGGACAGATGCAGCCTTCGCGGTAGAAGCCGAAGTAGGCGAGGCAGGCGACGCTGAGCGCCAGCAGCCACTTGCGGCTGCGGCGGTAGAGGACGAGCCACACGGCGACAGCCAGGGCGACGGCGAGCAGGAGCACGTCCAGCACCTCGAGCCAGTAGCTGCGCGGCTGCGGCTTCTGGACCTCGGGGGTGACGTAGCCCTCGCCGATATCCTCTTCCTGCGGGGCGGTCTCGACCGGACGATGGTACGGGATCGCCTGGCTGTAAGCGGCGGCGCTCCACAACAGACCAAGGAGCAGGACCGCCCAGGTGACGAAGGAGTGTTTCATGCGGGCGGCCCGGGCTCCTGGGGAGCGATAGCTTCTTCGGTGGGAAGCTGGACGACGGCGTCCTTGGGACAGGCGGTGGCAACGGCGCAACTGTTGCAATCGACGCAAAGATCGTGGCGAACCATGAGGCGGATGGAGCCGAGGCCGGCGGGCTCCTTGCAGGCCATGACGCATTTGCCGCAGCCATCGCACTTCGCCTCGTCGATGGTGTACTCGTAGAAGTTATTGGCGGGATCACCAGGGTCGATCCAGCCGATGGGGGCGCGGCCGATGGCGTCGCGGGGGCAGAGCTTCTCGCTGGGCAGGCCGTTTTCGTCGACCGCGCTTTTGACGTTGAAGTAGGCGGGGCAGATGTAGCAGCGGCCGCACTTCGCAAAGTCATTGACGGCGCGGACCGCCGACTGGGTGACGACGCACTCGGCGAGGCAGAGGTCGCAAACCTCGACGTCGATTTCATCGAGCCGGCTGTTGATGCACCTGGCGGCATTGACCTGCCAGACGATCTGCCCGTCGGCTTTCCGGATGAGGTGAAGAGCGCCGCCGCCGAGTCCGATAGCGGCAGCGCCGCGGATGACGCGGCCGAGCGCATCGCGCCGGGATACGGGTTCGTTCATGATCTGGCTCCTTCCTCGCCTGGAGCGAAGACGGCGATGTGGAGTTTCACGGTGTCGGCCACGTAGACGCGGCCGGTGGGGTCCACGGTGAGATCCATGTTCTTGCAGGCCGGGTCGAAACCGCCGGCGGCGACCACGGCCACGAGGTTGCCGGCGGCATCGAGCACTTTGGCGCGGGCAGGGGCCTTCTCGGTGACATAGATGTGGCCGGGACCGGCGACGCAGACGTTCGTCGGGTTGCAGCAGCCGGGAAAGCCGGCGGGATCGAGGCCGTCGAACCGGCCGATGTGGCCCAGCAACTTTCCTTCGGGCGTGTAGCGCTCGATGCGATGCTTGCCCGGATTGGCGGCATGGATGATGCCATCAGCGCCGACGCTGAAATCGAGTGTCCCGTTGGGGATGAGGAATCCCTTCATCCGGTTGTCCTTGCCGATGTTATTGAGGAAGCGGCCGGACGAACCATAACGGCGGATGCAGCGGTCGCTCGAGTCGGCCGCCAGCACGCTGCCGCCGGCGAAGCCGATGGCGGTGATCCGGCCGAGGCGTTCGGGATCGCGCCAGGTGTCAATGAGGCGGCCGAAGCCGGCGAAGATCTCGACTTGTCCGGTCTCGCCGACGAAGACCGAGCCGGTCGGAGCGACAGCGACAGAGAACGGTTGGTTCGCGGTGTTCCACTGGCGGAGCAGCGCGCCGGCGGCGTTGAAGATTCCGAGGCTGGAATCTCCGGCGGCCAGGATGTGGCCGTGCCGGTCCACTGCCAGGCCGCGAAGGCTGTCCTGGAAATGATTGGCGCCGATGATGCGAAGCTGCCGGTACGGCATCGCGAAGGCTCACTTGACGTTGAGGCAGACCATTTTGGTCATGTCTCGCAGGACGAGCCTGCCGTCGGAAAGCGCCATGGGCCCCCAGACGTCGTGGCCGTGCAGCACCTGGGCGCAGGCAAGTTCCTTGTAGCCGGTCGTATTCGCTTCGATGAGCCGGAGCATGCCGGTGTCGCCTTCGAGGACGAAAAACATGCCATCGGCGAGGAGGAAGCTGCCGAGGCCGAAGGAGGCTTTGCCATCGCTGTCCCAAACCTGCGCGCCATCAAAGGTGAGGCAGGTGAACAGGCCGCGGCGCTTCTTGCCGACGGCGAAGAAATGGTCTTTGTAGACGATCGGCGTGTGGACCTCGGAATTCCACTCGTTGTTCGGCATGTCGAAGGCGACTTCGGTTCGGAAAGCGCCGCCCGAGGGCGCCAGACGAACCATGATGCTGCCGGCGTCGTAGGGGCCGGTGAGGAAGACACGGTCCGCGCCGACCGGCAGTGGGGAGGGCGAGAGCGCGACGTTGAACTTCCGGTCGTGAGTCCAGAGAAGCTTGCCGTCCTTGGCCGCGACGCCGAGCAGACCGGTGAGGGTGCCGTACAAGTACTGGTTCACGCCACCCACCGTGGTCGGCATGACGGAGGCATGGGAGAGGAGCAGACCGTCGGGGTTCGGGGTGCGCCAGATTTCGTCGCCGGTGGCTTTGTCGAGCGCCACCATGACGGCGTCGCCGCCGGTGGCGATGACGATGCGGTCGTCTTCGAGGAGCGGGTTCTGGCCGTTGTACCAGGGCGGGATCTGCGACTTGTAGTCGGCGACGAGGTCTTTCCGCCAGAGTTCCTTGCCGGTTTTCGCGTCGAGGCAGTGCAGAACCGCCTTCGGGTCGAAGGAAAAGACATAGTTGGCATCGACGGCGGGAACCGTGCGGGTGATGCCGTGGTTGGGGCGGATGCGGCGTTTTTCGGTGTAGCGCCAGATTTCTTTCCCGTCGGTCATTGAGCGGCAATAGACACGCCACTCGAAACTCTGCTCGTCATAGTCGTGGTGGTACAGACGGTCACCGACGATGGCGGCGCCGGCATAGCCCTGGGCGACGGGAATGGTCCAGAGGACCTCGGGGCCGCCGGCGGGCCACTCGCGAAGCAGTCCGGTTTCCTTCGAAATGTTGGTCCGGTCCGGGCCGCGGAACTGGGGCCAGTCGCCGGCATAGGCGGGCGCCAGAATGACCGCGGCATTTAGCAGAAGAGCCAGGAAAGTCGATGGGGCGTGCGGGCAAATCATTTCGGCCTCTCTGATTCCGGTATTGCTATCCAGAACTCTGGATCAGGGTGCTACCGTGCAGTATACAACTTTGTCCGGTATCGGGACAGGGAGAACGATGGGCCAACGGGTC
>CAYLSS010000340.1:3578-5653 GCA_964385765.1 uncultured Solibacteraceae bacterium | reverse complement strand
GCGTCCTGGCGGCACACGGTTGCGGTCGGCGCCCCGAAGACCACCAGGGTGAGAGCAACGCTGGCGCTGGATCCTCAGAGTGAAACCATCGTGGTGACGGAGACGTTTCTCGAGCCAGAGTCGGAGATGCCCGTCCGGACGGTGGAGCGTGCCGAGACTAAGTCTCTGCCGTTGAACCAGCGCAGGCCCTTGGACTTCGCCTTGCTCTCCACCCCGGTGAACCGTGACAGCCTGCAAGTGCTCGCCGTCGCTGCGACTTCGGGACTGAGTGCTGCCGGAAACGGTCCCCGAACGAACACATTGATCGTGGACGGTGTCGAGATGAATGACGAGGTCTCCGGAGCTTTCCGAAGCCAGCTCCCCGTGGATGCAGTACAGGAGGTCCAGGTCCGCGCCGGTGAGTCCGATATCCGGCAGGGCCGCTACCTAGGCGGCGCCGTCGAGATCACCACGCGGAGTGGAGGGAACCGGTTGCACGGGAGTACATTCGGCTTCTTCCGCCACCGGTCACTCGATGCTTCGAACGCTTTCTCGCCGGTTGACGACCTGGCCTACACGCGTACGCAGTTCGGCGCGAGCCTTGGTGGCGCCTTGCAGCCGGACAAGACATTCTTTTTTCTCGCCGGCGAAGAGCTGCGCGAGCAGTCTTCGGTATACCATCGCATCGGGGCCGGGCGCGACCTGTTTGCATACTCACCAGAGCAGCAGCAACTCTTGGGCGATACCTCCATGGCCCAGTACCTCGCAATGGGCCTGCGCGGCGCCGCAATCGCGAGGACCGGCCAGGATCCCGCCGGTCAGCCGCTCCCGTACTCCATCGAGCCTCTCGGTGACCTTCCCGATACGTTTCCGCGACGGCTGCGCGGAACATCACTGAGTGCGCGGCTCGACCGCCACATCGGCGCCCGCCACCGCGTGTCGGCATTGGCGAGTTACGGCGGGACCGAGGACACGGCGCTGGAAGTCCAGAACAGCGATCAGGTTCTCGGCCTGTCCAGCGGGGAAAGATTCACCCGCATGCAGGTGATCGATCCGACGATCTCCGTGGCGCTGGAATCGGCGTGGGGCAGTTCCCTCGTGATGAATTCGCGAATGAGCTGGGCGCGCCGGAACTTCGAGATTCTTCCAACGTCGAATGCACCCCCTGCAAATCTCAGCGGAGTGGCTTTCCTGGGGCAGGAACCATTCTCTCCGGTTCGGCGCAGTGAGAATCAGGGCAGTTCTCGCACGCCACCAACTGGACGCGCGGCGACACACTAATCCGTTTTGGCGGTGATCTCCTTTACGCGCCGCTCGACATGGACTTCGCCCGAAGATCCAGAGGGCTTTTTGTTTTTGGAGAACGGCCCGTCCCCGGATTTGCCAACGCGCCGCCCCTAACCACAATCCAGGCATACGGGCTCGGCCTGCCGCTGCAATTCGTGCAGGAGACAGGGCAGACCCGCGCGGAGACCGGGAAAACGAGCTTCGGCATCTTTGGCTCCGTACGCAGGCAGTTCGGCGATCGGTTCTCAGCCGAGCTCGGCCTGCGGTATGACCAGGAGCGCCCTCATGGCGAAACCTTGCCGCTACCCAACGACATCCAGCAAGTTTACTCGGCGGTAGATGCCGTGCAGAAGCCGCCGACGGATACGAGCAACTGGGCGCCTCGCGTGGGCCTGGCGTATCGTCTCCGGCGAGATGGGAGTCTCGTGCTGCGCGCCTCCTATTCGATGCACTATGACCGGCTCATCACGCACCCTCTCTGGGCTGCCAGGGTCCTGAATGGCCTCACCGTAACACAGACGACGCTGGTCGGTCCGGCTGCGATCGAAGTCTTCCGGTCCCCGAGCCAGCAATTGCAGGAATTCGTTCCTGGCGGACCGCCAAGCGGATTGTTGGTCTATGATGCCGACTGGCGGACTGGATACAGTCAGAATGTTGTGGCAGCGCTAGAGAGCAGCGTGGGGCAAAACGGACGGTTCGCACTGCGCTACCTCGGGGTGCGTGGCATGGCCCTCGGCAGATCCAGGGACCGAAACACTCCTGACAGTTTGCGCGCGGCCGCGTTTCTCGAAGCAGGAGGCGCGAATCCA
>CAYLSS010000340.1:0-3568 GCA_964385765.1 uncultured Solibacteraceae bacterium | reverse complement strand
GCGATGAACTTCTTCCGTTCCCATTCCGGAGCCGCCTCGGTGATGACAATCGAAGGAGCAGCCCGCTCCTCCTATCACTCGTTGTCCGTCGAGATTGGAAAGCGATGGAGCAGATTATCGTGGAACGGTTCCTACACTTGGGCCAAGGCAATCGACGACGCTGACGATGTCTTTCCCTTGACCCGCGCGCAAGACCAGACCGACTTCAGATCCGAACGCGGCTTGTCTGTTTACGATCAACGTCACAGGCTGGTCAGTACTGTCGTGTGGCAGTCTCCCTCGACTGGCGGGGGCTGGAATGCGGTCTGGGCCAACTGGACCGTCTCTGGAATCGGCGAGGTTGCATCGGGACGACCGTACAATGTCATTCTGGGCTTCGATAACAACCTGGACCAGTTCCCGGCCAGCGACCGGCCGGACTTGCTCGTGGAAAATAGTTTCGTCCGATACGTCGTGCCCGATCGAGGCCGGGCCGGCAACCTTGGGCGAAACGCGTCGACCGGTCCTGCGTATGCGTCGGTGAGCGCGCGTCTGATGCGAAGCTTCCCAGTGAACGAACGCGTTTCTCTGTCGGCGTCCGTCGAAGCATTCAACCTCCTGAATCGAACCAACGTCCGATCGGTCAACACGAACTTCCGAAACGCCGGTCAACCGTTGACCGCCTTCGATCCGCGACAGATTCAGCTCGGCCTGAGAGTCGACTTCTGAGGGTGTGCTTATTGGGATGGTGAGGTGGAGACCATTGTTTGGACAAACCTCCGGGCGTCTCTAGATGGTGAACGCCAGCTTTGGCTACCCTATGCTCGCCGGAACCGAACGCCTTCGCCGTGCGGTGAATTTGAACTCACGTTCGCGAACCTCGATCTGGATCTTTTCGAAGCCAGCGCCTGCGAGCCATTGCGGAAAACAATCGGGCTGCACTACGTGGCTTCGCGGCGCCCCCAAAGGCTGACCCGAACCGCTATTCCAAGTCAGCGTGGTGGATCATTACCTCTCCTTAGCACTTGGGCTCAGGGCCCGAAACCGTCAGGACTTCACGACCGATCGTGTTGATCGCCTGGGAAACCCGAGGGATGCGGCGATCGATCCGTGAGATCCAGGAGACTCTCGAGGCGGAGTTGTGTGGCCTCTGTGCCGAACGGCCCTCTGACGGGAGGCTCCGCCGGCGACGGCAACGTCGGTACCGGCCAGCCAGGGAACCTGAAGTGGCAAAGGCCAGTACGGGTCTGCGCGCCGATTGACGCCATCCACGCGGCCTGAGTTTCAAGACGGGGGACGGTTCCGTCGGCAGATGGGGGCGCGACAGAGCACGGTACGTGTACAAGAGGTTCCCGCTAGAGTTTGATCCTCTCTATTGGGGCGCCGTCTTTCCGCTCGGAATGTACACCGTAGGAACATTCCAGATGGCGCGCGCCATGGAACTCGACTTCCTGTTCGTGGTCCCCCGCTATTTTGTCTACATTGCGCTAGCGGCGTGGCTGGCTACGTTCCTGGGACTCGGCCGCACGGTGGGTCGCGGTCTATTGGAGCTACTGCGGAAGTCGCCACGCGCTACCCCCTAAGATCCCAGCGTGTCAGGCGCTGCCTAGCTGCCCGAGCGCCTTCTGGACCTCATGACCAGCCCGCGAGTCGTTCCGCGAGACCTGTAATAGAAACACAGAAGCTGCGAGACGAACCCCGGTTGGGCCGCATCGATAACATGAGTCCAGTTTCCATTATTCAAGCCGGATTTCGGGCCTCGCTTGCTGCGCCGAAGAACTCCACGAAACGCGCCTCGGTGGCCCGTAGTCTGCGAGCGATCATGCCTGCCAGGTTCCGAATCACAACCAAACCCATTCGAGGATTTTCTTCGCAGGCTCCCATTAAGCGCCCGCCAGGAAGGCGGACAACAACGCATGCATCCAGCGCGCGAACCTGAAACGCTCGGAACGGTTCATCGACCATCGCCGACCACCCGAACGTCTCCCCTGCTTTGAGCTGTTGAATGCGCACGGTGTATCCAGACGTGCGCAATTCCAGGGACACCATTCCCGACACGAGAAGGTACAAAAACTCAGAGCGATCGCCAGATCCGAAGATCTGCTGGTCTTGCTCGAACGACGCCACTTCGGCCACTCCGGCCAGAATGCCAAGGTGCGGCTTCGTCAGTCCTTGTGTGAACGGATGCGACCGCAACATTTCCAGCGCACCTGTTCGCGTGATTTGCCCCACCGAGTGGGTCTGGTGGCTCGCGCTCTCGTTTGACGTTCCCATATTTGGCGAAGATCCCAGGATCGAACAAATATCAGCAATTGTGTTGCCAACTCAGGTGGGATACCGATACCTCGGCACTCCTGTCCAAGTTGGCTCCCAGCAAAACCGGTTTGGACGATACTGATGCAGCAAGCGCACTCTTGTCGCACCCGATCCAGCCACAGCCCATAGCGAGAGGTTCCGCGTTTGTGTGGGAGGCTTCGGTGCTCTGCGATGTCCAGAGTCTTGGGATCTTCGGAGCGCGCGCCAGCGCATTTCGTTCGTGGGCGCCCCTTATTGCATCTGGTGGAGGTACCACAACAACCCGGCGTTGAGGCCGAGACAGAGCGTGCTCGCTAAGGCAGTCGGCAGGACGATGCTGGTGTCTCCACCCAAGTAAGCGTTCATCGTCGCCGTAAACAGCCATAGCTGGAGCGCGACGATCAGGATCACGAATACCAGGACGCCATTCACGATCGTCATTCGCTGGGAGCGAGCGAAGCGGCTGCGCCGACTCATACTCCCGATTCCTCCACGCCGGTGGCATAGACAGTTCCTTCCCGTATATCGAGCAGTATCCGGGCGAGCGGGCGTCTGGGGGGACCGGCCAGGGGCCGGCCCGTTTCCAGGTCGAACCAGCCGTTGTGACACGGACAATGGAGTTGGTTCCGCTCGACTGCTGGAACAACGGGACAAAGAAGATGGGTACACTGCTGGTCGTAGGCGACGAACGTTTCAGGCCCCGTCCGGACCAGGAGCCGGGGTGGGCTTCCTTCGGGATAGTGAAATGTTTTGGCGCCACCAACGGGAAGCTCGTCCACGGCTGCTACGGCGGCAGCCGGCACGGAGTCTCCGCCGCCCTGCGACCAACTCTGCAGCACGACCCAGGATTGTCCCGCTGCCAATGCCGCGCTGGTCAGCACAATGAACTTCACCAGCTCGCGCCGTGAGACGTAATCGTCTTCCGGCCAGTCGATTGGAAAATCGCGGCGCCACCTGGGTTGCCCGGCGGCCGGCGCGCCGTCCGGCGAAACCGCCTCGTCATTCACGCTCCCGGGGAAGTCAGTTTCTTCGTGGTTCATGCACTACCCTTCATACAAGGCCTCGGCGAACAAGCCGTCCAGCAGTTCGCATCCCAACGCCGGTTCGTACATGCTCGAGGTCACATCCACGATCTCTGTGGGCGAATCCCGGGGAATCATGATGTTGACTTTGGTACGGATGGTCTGGGCGCCAAACTGGAACGTGTTGGCGGGCTTGGCGTTGGGCCGCAGCCGCGCCATCTCCTCTCGCGTTCCGAACGCTAGAGCTTGGCTGGGGCACACGGACGCGCACA
>CAYLSS010000339.1:0-5674 GCA_964385765.1 uncultured Solibacteraceae bacterium | reverse complement strand
TGCGCGTTCGGCCGGCTCGCTCGAGCAGCCCGGGTCGCGTGGGGATAATCAAGCGCGCCGGAGCTGCCAGGTCCGGACGCGTCGCGTCGGCAAAGGCTTGTTCCATCTCCGCCGGGATCTCCCCCAGGTACTCCTGAATCGACAAAGGCAAACGATACAGCGCCAGGCGGACAAACTTGATGTGTTTCGAAGCCAGCGTGCCCAGATCGTTCCGCGTGGCCACAATTCTCTGGAAGGCGAGCATCGCCCGGCGGACCTCCGCCGCCAGTTCCAGCCACAACGGAACACCCTCCGCCGCCACAACGCGCCGCGCTTCATCCTTGTAAACAGTGCGTTTCAGCTCGGCCGCCTTCTCCAGGACACCGTGCAGCCGGTTGGCCAGCGTCCAGCATTCGGCGTAGGGCACAAGGAATTCCACGTGACCCGTCAGATAGCCGATCCGCTCGCGCTCCTCCTCATCGCCGGCATCGGCCAACAAGGCGCGTAATTCAGCGAGTATCTCCTTTTGAGAGCCGATTACTTCCGCCGAGGGAACATAGTCCCGCCAGTAAGTGAAGGCTTCGCTGTAGTCACCTGAAAACTGCCGGGTCTCGGCGTGGCCGTCTGCGCTTCGGCCGCTCCACGTCGAGAGCAGACGGTTATCCTTGTCCACGCCGGTCAGCAGGCGGGCGAGCTTCTTCGAGCGTTGCCCCGCGGCCTGCGTGCCGGCATAGGCTTCATAGTAGCCGGCCGGCTCGAGCTTCTCGTCCCACATGGACCGTGCGAAGTAGCCGGCCGTGGCGTCCACAATCCGGTGCCGCCAGTGGATGCCCAACATTCCCTGGCAGCCGTACTCCGCCGCCCCCCGTACATCCCGCTCGAACCGGTGGGCGTGGAACTGCGCCTGCCACATGCCGGGGTCGTCCTCCAACCACGGGATCGGCCAGCGCTCGCGGTCCCCCAGTTTCCCGAAAACTCCATCCACCGGGTCCCAGCCAAGCGAATCGCTCAGACAGGAAAAGATCACGTCGCCCGGCAGCCGCTCATGGAAGCTCTCGAAGTGCCGGGCAACTCCGCCCCAGCCGGAGACCACCAGTCGCTTCTCGGGCGCGTGTCGCCGCAGGAAATCATGTGCCTGAACGAACGGTGTCACCGACAGCGGGATCCCCGTACGCCGGCTCTCCCAGTTCATCTGTTCGTCTTCCCAAAGCCACACGTAGTCGATGTCCGGATAAGCTTCGAGCAACTGCCCCAGTCGCGTTTCGAGCAGCTTCCGCGCCGTCACTGACTCCACGTTCCAGCGCCCGACCACCTCGCCGCGCTCGGGCAGCTTCTCCGGCCGCACCTCCGGCGGCAGCGCGCGCCAGATCTCATCCGGAATCTGGTATGGTTCGAAGCCGATGCCAGTCCGTATCCCCAGCCGCTTCGCATACGCAAACGCCTTCGCCAGCAGCTTCTGTGTTGCCTCGGCCGTTTCCCAGGGGTCGCGGCTCAGCCGCGAAACATCGGCGCCGAATACCTCGCGATCATAGAACCGCGATGCCCCCATCGTGAAACGCGACGTCCGCACCGGCAAGTACCCCCACCGCCGCGTCGCGGTCGTGTCGAGATAGGCGATGTGTCCGGCTCCGCCGAATTCGAACGACAGGTACGACTCCGCCCACTGATCCCCGCCCGTATATACATGCATCCCGAACAGGTTCAACCTCATCCGCAGCATCGCCTCGAAATACGCGAGGAAGTCTTCCTCGTTGTACACGCTGATGCAGTTCAGAAAGTCCGGCCAGGGGAGCAAACCGCGCTGGGCAAAGCGCGGCTCGCCAATCCACGGCTCTCCTTGCGACGGCAGGTAGAGTCCGCGCGCAGCTTCCAGCGGATAGCTCTCGCCATCGATGCCGAAAAACGCTCCCTGCCGCTCCAGGAAGTCGAACACGCAATCGACCAGCGAGCGGCCGTCCGCCGCCGTCAGCGTCACCGCGTGGTCGCGAACCGCAATCTCGTACTTCCTCCCCCGTGCCATCGCCCGGCATTCGTTCGCAGCCGAAACACCGTGTCCGCTGACCCGCTGCCCGCTCCGCCCTCTCCCAACCGAACCTCCGACGGCAGCCTCAACTGGCGGAGCCCGCGCAGCAGTTCCTCCGCGGCAAGCTGCTCATGGAAGCCTCCGTCACGGACTGCTTCCACCACCACCGCTCCAGCGCCTTGCGCCCCAGCCACCAATCGGGTGATCGCTCCGGCGCCGGCACATCCGAGAAACTCTCTCCGGCTCGCATTCATCATTTTTTTCCGAATCGCAACGGCCTGTCTCACCGCCAGTCTCCGCCATATTCTACTGCTTCCCCTGGAAACATCACCGGAAACGCCCGCCGAAACAAAAAGCCCCGCCACCTCGATCGAGGGGCGGGGCTGCGTCCGATGAGAATCCAGCGCTCTCGCTAAAACGAGTAGCGCAGGCTGACCTGGATGTTGCGGTTCTGGTTCGCCTTGCTGGTGATCTTCCCGAAGGTGGAGTTCCTCGGGTCAGTGTTCGGATTATTCAAATTGGGATGATTCGGCAGGTTGAAGAACTCGCCGCGGAGCTGCAGCTTGTGCCGCTCAGTGAAGGCGAACTCCTTGAACAGACCGAAGTTCCAGCTCTGGAACCCAGGTCCGTGCAGCAGGCTGTTGCGGTTCTGTGTGCCGGAGAACGTCCCGGGCGCCGGCAGGTTGAACAGCGGATTACCGCTGCCGTCGGTGGTCCGGAAGTAGAACCGGTCATCACCGGGTCCCGCGGAGAAACCGCGCTCGCTTCTTGGGAGACTCGGATCCCCACTTACCTCGTAAGGCTCGAACTGGCTGACGCCGATGCCGGCATTGTCGCCATTGCGGCCGATGGTCAGCGGCGAGCCGGTCTGGAACTGCAGGATTCCGCTCACCTGCCAGCCGCCTAGCGCTGTCTTGAGGACCCCTCCACTGTTGCGGAAGAGGGGCAGGTCATAGACGAAGTTCATCACCGCCACGTGCCGCGTGTCGAAGTCCGACCAGCCCCAGAAGTTACTGTCGTCGAAGTTGTTGTAGATCTGGTCGCGCCGGCCGTCGGCGTTGTCCTTGCTCTCGGAGTAAGTGTAAGCGATCCCGAACAGTAGTCCGCTCTTGAAGCGCCGGTTGGCCTCGATCTGCAGCCCGTTGTACTCTGACCGGGCGGCGTTCTCGCCGAGGTTGATAGCCGCGAAGCCCTTGAACGGCCTCAGGGAGTTGGTGTTCAGACCGGCATTGGCAGGATCCTGCAGCGTGCCGGGCTGTAGCTGGTTGATGTCGCGGACGCGCTCGAGATGGAGCCCCGTACGGCCCACGTAAGAAACGCCGATCGTGGTCGAGAAGCCAACCTCCCGCTGGAATGACGCGTTCCACATCCACGACGACGGGATCTTGAATACCGGGTCCGACGTCATGAAGAACTGCGGGAAGCCGGTGGCTTCGCCGGCGCCGGGGTCATCCACGTCGCCGGTGGCGATCGACACCATCGGCTGGAACGGCGGATTGCCGCCCAGGAAGATGTTGTCCGCCACGCCCGGACGCGCGTAAAACCGTCCCGCGCCCGCTCGTACCACGCTCTTGTTGTCAATGCGATAAGCGAAGCCGACGCGCGGCTGGAAATTGGCGTACTGCTCCTCGCCCCACGTCTTGCTACCACCACTGAACAAGTGGTCAAACTCACCGCTGTCCGCCACGGCCACCCGACCGAAGGCTGCATCCGGGAACCCTTTTCCCGGAATGACCACGCCGTTGAAGCGGTCACCGCTGAGGATGTTGCCGGTGGCCGGATCCTGAACGGCAGCCCTGCTCGGGTCATAGCTGTTGGGGTCGAAGACAGCCATGTTGCGCCACAGGCTGTAGTAATAAGGCTGCAGGTAGCTGTAACGCAGACCGAGTTCCAGCCGGAGCTTGGGAGTGACTTTCCAGGAATCCTGCACAAACGCTTCGTACATGTTGCTGCGGTACGGCGTAAAGGCGCGCGGGCCGATCTCGGCGTAGGTCGTGAACAGTCCGAGCGCAGCGTTGGCGATCGCCAGACCGCTCGTAGCGGCGCCGGCGCGGTTGTCGTCGAAGACGAAACGCCCATTCTGGTTGTTCGTCCCGCCCGGAACGCCGGACACGTTGATCTGGTCGAAATCGTTCTGACCGGCATACTCCCACCGAAAGCCCCACTTGATCGAGTGGTTGCCCCGGATGTGGGTCGTGGTATTCGCGAGTTGATAGATCGGCCCCGACGACTTGGCCGGGTAAGGCCCGCCGTCCACTCTCTGGAAGTTGTTAATGTCGATGGTCGGAATCTTGTCCTGGATCTCTTTCCGCTCGGGGAAGATGTAAGGGTAGTCGATCCCATATCGGCTGCGGTTCGCCAGCCCCTCTTCGTTGGGCACAACCAGAAACACCTGGTCATAGCTGACGCTGGCGAGAAACTCGTTCACCACCGTCGGCGCGAGCGTATAGATCCAGTTCAGCGTGTACGTGCGGTTCGGCCGGTCAATGGTTCGGGTGGCCCGGTCCGTGCCGCCCCGGAATGCCTCGGCCTCGAAGAAGCCGTAGTTCTGCCAGCGGAAGCGGAAGGTGTGGTTCTGGCTCGGCAGGACGTCAATCGACAGCGTGTCCTTCCGCTGGTTGGCCGGCTGCGGGCGCGACTGGATGAAGTTGTTGCGCCCCTGCAGGAAGCCTGCGGTCGGCTCCGGATAGGCGTTCAGCAGGCCGAGCCCGTTGGCGCTGAGCTGGCTCTGCGGAATGATGTTGTTCGGGTGTGGATCGCCGGTCGAAGGGTCGCTCACGATGCGGGGATCGTTGAAGAACGAGTTCGAGCCGAGCAGTTCGGAGAAGTCACCCTGGCGCATTGCCAGCGACGGCACCGTGATGATGGACGTCGATCCGCGGCGGCGGCGCGCCCACTCCTGCCCCCACAGCCAGAAAACCTTGCTGCGCAGCGTCTCCCACTTCCCGGGGATCGCCAGCGGTCCGCTCACGATGTAGCCGAACTGATTGAACTTGTTCGCGTCGCGCTCCTGGCCGGCGCGGTTCCGCGCCCAGGTGTTGGCATCCAGCTTCTCGTTGCGCAAATACTCGTAAGCACTCCCATGGAAGTCAGTGCTGCCGCTCTTGGTAACAAACCGGATCTGCCCGCCGTTCGATCGACCATATTCGGCGGCGTAATTCGCTGTCAGGACCTGCATCTCTTGAACCGTCTCGAGATCCGCCGTCCCGATGCTCGTTCCGTTGGCGCGCGTTCGCATGTTCACCGCGCCGTCGATTGAAACGATGTTGTCTTGAGTGCGGGAGCCGTTAATGCTGAATCCCCCGGAGCTCAACCCGTAGCTGAACCCGAGGTAGCCGCGGCGCACGCCCGGCTTCAACATCGCCAGGAATAGCGGGTTGCGGCCGTTCAGCACCATCTTCTCAATCTGCGTCGACTCGACCAGGCGTCCCACCGTGGCCGACTCGGACTGGATCTGCGTCACCTCCGCCACAACCTCCACGGTTTCCGTAAGGGCGCCGAGTTCCAGTTTGGCGTCCACCGTCGACGGGATGTTCGCGTCAAGCTTGTTCTGCGTCTTAACGAAGCGCTTGAAACCCGCCGACTCTACCGTGAGCGTGTAGAATCCAGGCGGTAGCCTCCTGTATAACGAATATGGCCACTGGTATTTCAGTCCATAAATTAAATCATCTT
>CAYLSS010000338.1:0-5675 GCA_964385765.1 uncultured Solibacteraceae bacterium | reverse complement strand
GCCGAACGGACGAACCGGGCGCCTGAGAGGCTGCGCCAGCAGCAGGGCCAGAACTCCGAACAGCAGCCCGACGGCCGCGATCCAATTCGACAGCGGGACCAGCGCCACCGCCACAGCGGCTGTGAGCACCCGAAGCGGAGTCGTTTGCCGCAAGGCTGCCCTCAAGGCCAGCAGAGCGACGGGAACGAGTGTCACTCCAAGTACGTGTGGGCCGTCTCCGTACCCGATGATCCCGTACAGCCGGTGCAAACCGAGCAGTGATCCGATATCCCGAGCGACATCGGGAAACAGGAGCGTCGTGGGAGAAACGAGCGAGTAAATGACTCCGGCGGCCAAGCCGGTGGCCCGTGACCCCGAAACCACGCGGGCGAACCACCACACCGTAAGTGCGCCGAACACATAGACAAGGCCGTGCAGAAAATGGTAGCCGAGACTGGGGCTAAGGCCAAGGACTTTGATAGTAAGCGCCGTAAGAACCGGCCCCACCGGCTGATAGGCGTGAATCCAGGGGATCCCGGTGTACCAGAGCGGCATCCAGTTCCACTCGCCGAAATGCTCTGCCGTCCACCGAGCGGTGGCGATATGCCCTCCTTCGACTGAACCCATGCGCCCTAGTGACTCGCTAGTCAGCAGCGGAGCGGCGATCAGCAGGTTGATGAGAAGGATCCCCACTACCGCCAACACTTCCCGCGACGGGGCGGCCGGCCGGAAGCGCCTGGGGACAAAAAGCAGCAGCGGAGCAAGCAATCCCACCACCGAGGCCGTTCGAGCAATTGTCATCTCGACGCCACCGTCATAAAGTAGCTGGATTGTGCAGGGCCCGGCGCATTCGGGATCGACGATCATTTGCCCGATGGCGTCGGCCCCCACCCGCCTGGGTTCGCCGTCGACTCTCGCCCGCCAGCCGCGATGATGGCTGATTTGGACCGAGAGCAGATGATCGCGCGGCATGTCGGCCTCGATCACCGCCTCATGCGCGTTGAGCCAGCGGAAGCTCGCTGGCGGCAGCTTCGGATTTTCGAGGGCGGCGTCATAGGCCTCGAGGGGGCCGGTTTCCAGGTAACTGCCCGGTTCCTCGCGCACCACGGCGTCGAGAGGAATCACGTGGGCCAGCGATCGATTGCGCCGCGGCACCAGACGGATAACGTCGTCGCCGTCGCGCCACAACGCCGGAAATTGATCCTCGAACTTGTGGGGATCGCGAAAGTCGCGGTACGAGTCGCGAGTCTCCGGGCCGCCGACCACAATCGCGTCGACGCCAAAACAGCGCAGCCAGACGAGCGCCCGCTCGCCGTCGCCCTCGTGAAACGCAACGCCGAACTTCACTGCCGGGATCCATCGATTGACAATCCCGTTGTCGAAGCCGCCGCCAAGCTGCGCAGTGTCGCTGAAGGCCGTCAGCCAAAACTGCGTCGACCCGGCGGCGAAGACACGGCCTCGCGGTAGATGCTGATCGAGCCAGCGGGCCGTCCGATACTCGATCTTTGACTCGATGTCGCCCGCACGGATCAGGTTCCCGGCATAGGCGCGGTAGCTGCCAAGCTGGAAGACCAGGAAGATGGCGAGCAGGACACCCGCGACGGTCCGCGCACGGTGCGGCAGCAGTGCTCCCGCGAATACGATCAGGACGGAGAGAGCCATCTCCATCTCCATGTGGTAGCGTCCCGGCTGTGGCATCAGGTGCAGTCCATGTGAGAACCACGTGAACACCAGTCCAGCCAGCGGCAGGAAGAAGTACACGGCGAATTGCAGCGCACGAGACGCGCCTAACCGCCGCAAAAACCACCAGGCGCCGCCGAGCACTCCGATCAGCAGTATTCCGCCCACAGCCTGAGCCGGTCCCATTGGGTAGCTTCCAACAATGAATTGCGCGTTGCGGCGGAGCGCCGCCAGGGTTGAGGGAGGAATCCAGGGCGAGGCGACGGCATAAGCAAGCAGCCCAATCGTTGCGGCCCAAAGCGACGAACGCAACCAGCGTTCGTCCGCCACGGCGAGTAAATAGGCGAACACGGCGGTGGCAAGAGCAAAAGCGCCCAGCCAGTTACTCAGTACAACCGCGACCAGCGCAAAAATGGACGCGTACACGGGTAGGGGCCGTCGCTTCTCGAGCACCCAGCCAAGCGCCAGCAGGGCGACGGGCAGCAATGTCATCGAAGTCACGTGCGGCCCCTCCCCATAGGCAACCAGCGCCTGCAACCGGCGAGCTCCAAATGGAGAACCGACGTCCGCCAGCACGGCGCCGATCATCGCCGCCGAGGGCGAAAACAGCGAGTACAGAAGAGCGGCAGTGAACGAGGTCCATCGCTGGCGGGTGAAGCGGTCGAGAAACCAAAATAGTGTGACCGGACCGAGGCAGTACATCAGAGCTCCGGCGGTGTGATGCGAGAGCGCCGTGGACCAGCCGGTCAGTGCCGAAAACCCCGCCACCAGGAAGTGCAGCAATGGCGGATAGGAGTTCTGGAACGGCACCCCGCCATACCAGGGAGGAAACCAGTGCCAGTCCCACGGATGACCGAGAATCCAACGGCTGAGACCAATGTAGGCGGCTTCGATCGAGTCCATCCGATCCAGGTACTCGGTGGCGAACAGCTCACGGCAGACCCAGACGTTAACGGCGAACAGGACAACGGCCGGAATCACACCGTTCGAGGCATAAGCGACGAGACGGTATCGAATGGCGGAAGTCACGAGCGTCGGTTGTGCAAGACATCATTGTCGCGCCTGTCCCGGCACTTGTCACCGCCGACGGCGGAGACGCGAATTTAAGATCCAGCCAATCGAGATCCCGCACGGCTCCGTCGAGTCCCCGGAATCCATCTACGGCTGAAACATTTTGGCGAAGTTGTTGGTCTTCAATTTGCGCTGGATCGAACGAGGATGATCTAGTAAGAAAATTCAGGAAGCATTATCCAGTCCGATTTAGAACACGATATCGAATTGGGCGAAGGAGGGGATCTGTAACCAATGCAAGCGCGTGACGGAAGAACCAGAGTCGTCATTGCCAGAGTCGAGCCTCAGTTTGAATGCGGCCAGCATGCCATCAAACGGACTGTTGGCGAACAGGTATCGGTCGAAGCCGACGTCTTCACGGATGGGCACGATGCGATCGGGTGCCGGGTTCTTTATCGCAAGGATAGCGAGGAGGAGTGGTATGAGGCCGACATGGAGCCGCTAGAAAACGACCGCTGGCGGGGAGAGTTCACGGTCACCGAAGTCGGGCGCTATTTCTACACGATCCAGGGATGGGTGGAACCGTTCCGCTCCTGGCGCCGCGATCTGGAGAAAAGAGTCGGCGCCGACACTGATACTCATGTCGACTATCTGACCGGGGCGAAGCTCATCGACGATATTGCCGACCGCCTCGAGGAAGTTCCGGAAGTTGCCGAGTGGGTCGGCGTGCTTCGGGACGAATCCGCGAGCCTGGAAAGCAAGCGCGAAATCGCACTCAATGAACTGCTGGCGTCGTCAATGCATCGGCATCCACGAAAGCTGTATGCCGAACGCTACTCCCGGGAGTTGCCGGTGCGGGTGGACCGCGAGCGGGCTCGATTTGGATCCTGGTACGAGTTCTTCCCGCGCTCGCGCGGAAAGTCGGCGACCGAACACGGCACGTTTGCCGACTGTCACGAAATGCTGGCATACGCCGCTTCGATGAACTTCGATATCGTTTACCTCCCGCCGGTACACCCGATCGGCCGGAGGTTCCGGAAAGGGAAGAACAACAACCCGGTCGCCGAGGAAGGGGATGTCGGCAGTCCATGGGCTATCGGAGCGGACGAGGGAGGCCATAAGGCGATCCATCCGGCGCTCGGAACGATCGAGGACTTTCGACGGCTCGTCGATCGTGCACGGGAACTCAACCTGGAAGTCGCGCTCGATATCGCGTTTCAATGCGCGCCGGATCATCCCTACGTCAAAGAACACCCGGAATGGTTTCGACAGCGACCCGACGGTACAATCCAATATGCCGAGAATCCGCCCAAGAAGTACCAGGACATTTACCCGATCGACTTCGAAACCCCCAACTGGCAGGCGCTCTGGGAGGAGTTGAAGAGCGTTTTCGTATACTGGTGCAACGAGGGGATCAGGCTCTTTCGAGTGGATAACCCGCATACGAAGGCATTTCGTTTCTGGGAGTGGGTCATCGCGGAGATTCAGCGCGAATTCCCAGAGGCGATCTTCCTCTCCGAGGCATTCACGCGGCCGGTAGTCATGTATCAACTAGCCAAGCTCGGTTTCACCCAATCTTATACATACTTCACCTGGAGAAATACAAAACCAGAACTGGTCGAATACTTCACCGAGCTGACCCGCAGTCCGGTCCGGGAGTTCTTCCGGCCGAACTTATGGCCCAACACTCCCGATATCCTGCCCGAGTATTTGCAATTCGGTGGCCGGCCGGCGTTCATGGCGCGCCTCGTGCTCGCGGCAACACTGGGAGCAAGTTACGGCATTTATGGTCCGGCGTTCGAGCTTTGCGACAATACGCCGCGGGAGCCTGGCAGCGAGGAATATTTGAACTCGGAGAAGTACCAGATCAAGCATTGGGACTTGAATCGCGAAGACAGCCTGCGAGACTATATCGCCCGGGTCAACCGGATCCGTCGCGAGAACCCGGCGCTCGCCGGCGACGGCAGCCTGCATTTCCACGCCACTACCAACGATCACCTGATCTGCTACAGCAAGCGGACCGAGAACCTTGCGAATATCGTGCTCACCGCGGTCAACCTCGATCCGCATCACGTCCAGTCCGGCTTCGTGGAGCTTGATTTGGACGAGATCGGCATCCACGCGGGCGACTCATTCCAGGTGCATGACCTGCTGACCGGCGAGCGCTATCTCTGGCAGGGCCCGCATAACTACTTGGAACTCAACCCGCATCGGGTCCCAGCGCACATCATGGTGGTTCGGCGGCGCGTCCGAACAGAGCAGCACTTCGACTATTTCATGTAAGCAGACGATGAAAAAAAAGAAAGCGGTATCCGCACTGAGCAATGATCCATACTGGTACAAGGACGCTGTCATATACGAGGCGCACGTCCGGGCATTCTACGACGGAAGCGGCGACGGCGCCGGCGATTTTCAGGGACTGACCGAGAAACTGGACTATCTTCACGACCTCGGCATAACGGCGGTCTGGCTACTCCCTTTTTGCCCGTCTCCCTGGAAAGACGACGGATACGACATTTCTGACTACACCGGCGTACATCCTGCCTACGGGACGATGCGCGACGTGCAGGTTTTCCTCCGGGAGGCGCATCGGCGGGGCATTCGAGTCATCGCCGAGCTGGTCCTGAACCACACCTCGGATCAGCACGAGTGGTTTCAGAAGTCGCGCCGGGCCAAACCCGGCAGCCGCTGGCGTGACTTCTATGTCTGGAGCGACACCCCGCAGAAGTACGGCCGCACAAGGATCATTTTCAAGGATTTCGAAGGTTCTAACTGGACCTGGGATCCGGTAGCCAAGGCGTATTACTGGCACCGTTTCTACTCTCATCAGCCAGACCTCAATTTTGAGAATCCCTCGGTGCGGAGGGCCGTCATGAAGGCGCTCGACTTCTGGATGGATTTGGGAGTGGACGGTCTCCGCCTGGACGCCGTGCCGTACCTGTTCGAACGCGAGGGCACCGATTGCGAGAATCTGCCGGAAACCCACCAGATGCTAAAGGACATTC
>CAYLSS010000337.1:4871-5683 GCA_964385765.1 uncultured Solibacteraceae bacterium | reverse complement strand
AGCCGCAACGTAGACCACGGGCACAACTTCGAAACGCAGAACTTCATCCCTCCTGACGAAACGAAAATCACCTTCTCCGCGTACGGCTGGCAAGGCACGGAAGTGATGGTGCTCGATCTCGATACCGGCGAAGTGACGAACATGTCCCGGGACGAAGTTCAATATGACGAGCCGGAAGGCATCTTCCCCGACGGGCGCCATACGCTCGTCGAGTGCGACAAGCAGCACCGCGGCAAGGGCTCCCGCTACATCGACCTCTGGAAGCTCGCGCTGGACGGCAGCGCACAATATGAGCGCATCACCTGGTTCAACGAAGACGGCGTCTATAAGGCCAGCAACCCGGTGGTGAGCGATGACGGCCGCTATATCGCCTTCCAGGTTCCACGCGTCGACATGATCGCCGGAGTCGGCACCGGCCTCTACATCATGGACCTTCAAGCCGCCGGCTTGGCCGATTAGGGTGGCGGCGTGGAATTCCTGGCGTTAACTGCGATACAACAAGACCATGCATCACTTCGCCGCCGTGATCGCTCTGGCGGCAGCGCTGGCCGGCCCGGCCATGGGCGCTACCGACCTCATCGTCACGGTGATCGACCGCAAGACCGGCGAGCCCATCACCGATCTCACGGCGAGGGACTTCTCCATCGCCATCGACAAAGCCACGCGGCAAGTAGAGTCGTGCGAGTTCACTCGAAGCATCGTCGACGTCGTTCTCATGGTCGATTCGAGCCTCCTTGGCGAGCAGATCGCCCCGTTGGCCGAACAGCTCATCGGCCAACTCGGCGAGCAGGAACAGATGTCGATTGTCTCGT
>CAYLSS010000337.1:0-4861 GCA_964385765.1 uncultured Solibacteraceae bacterium | reverse complement strand
CCGCGACCGGCTGTACGCCGCCCTCGGGCGCATTCGCTTCGGCAACAGCCCCCGGCTTCTCGATGCTCTCTACGCGGTTGCCGCCGACGGATTCGACGCCGCTACATATCGCCGCGTCGCACTGCTGCTGACCAGCGGCGTCGACGGTCCGAGCAGCGTCGATCTCAATGAGGTCGTTCGTGTCTGCCGGCGGAACCGTGTCTCCGTCTATCCGGTCTACATGATGCGATATGGCCGCTCGCAACTCGAGCACATCGCCCGGCTGACCGGGGGCGCCGCCTTCAGCGCGGAACAGCTCGTGAAGTCGAGCCAGAATCCAGCCGGCCGCGTCTTCAATGTGATTCGGGGCCACTACCGGATGACGCTCAGCGGCAACCTTCCGCTCGGTGAGAGCGCCGAGATCGAGGTTCGCGGGTGGAAATCGAAGAAGATCCTGGTTTCGTTCCTGGAACTGAACTGACCGGGGAGCGGTCTGCCCCATCTGACACCGGCAGTTTTGGACAGTCACACAGCCCGGAAATCCTGCTAAGTTAAGGTTTTGGATCAGGTTGAGGCTCGCCTGGAAACACACCGTTTCATCGGCAATGCTAGAACTAAAACTGGCGAGGAGCCCTCCGCTTACGCTCTTTGACAACCGAATACTAAAGGTCGGTGGCCGGCTAGTAGCCTGGCTTGCTCGATGGAAGGAATCCGTGGACGAGGCGCGCCAACGCTGTGGAATTCGACGGAATCCGACAAACTTCGACACTCTGGCTACTGTCGACTGTCAATTGTTGGAGCTGCCGCCGCTCCGCGGTCAACTCCCCAGGTCGGCTGGACCAGGCGGGAAAACAAGGCCATTCGACAGCGTTCGACAAATCTCGACACTTCTTGCCTCTGTCGAGTGTCGAGCTCTGCCAATTTCCTGATCCGCAGCCGGTCGCCGGCTTGCACTCCGGCCGGATTATGCCCGGCCAGGCGAAATTGGCTTCGCCACAAATCGCCAAACGAACCCAATTCTAGCCGGCGTAGTTTGTCAAGGCATACGCAGATAGGGTTTGCAGGCTTCCCAGTTGTACTCGATTTCGGCGGCCGCCTCCGGGGTGTAGGTGTAATCGGCGACACGACTCACCGTGGTCTTGAACACACCCCGCAACTTCATGATGTACTGCCGCGTTCCCGGAACCTGGTTCGCACAGTTCAGGATCAAGCCCAGCTTCGAGAAGATCTCCCGGGCTTTTTTTGTGTCGCCGGCCCGGAAAGCATCCCAGATGGGCGGGTAGAGGTCGGCGTAAGGCGCCGCCGGCATGGTTCCATCCATGCCGAGGCGCATCTCATATGTCATCCCGCGCCCGCCGCCGCCCGAAAAGATCGCCTTGATCGCCGGACGATGCTCGGCGAGCTGCTTCATGCGCTCCACAATGGGACGGTACTCTTCCTTGATGTAGCCGAGATTCTGATGCTTCCCGGCCATTTCCACCAGGAACTCGATGGTGGGCTCGATGCCCTTGGCGCCGCCGGTGGTTTGCATGAACACCGGCCGGTCGGTCGCGCTGGCCAGGGCGCCGTAGTAGCGGCGGTAGTCGTCGAGCGTCCGGGCCTCCTTCGGCGGGATCGCGATGACGGCGTCCGGTCCGAGTTTCTCGGCATGCCTGAGATAACCCAGTGCGGCCTCGAGGTTCGGACCCTGGACGCCAAAGACAAGCGCCGGCTTGCGGCCCCGATGGGCCTTGGCAATCACCTCCATCCCACGGAGCCGCTCCTGCTTCGTTAGCTTGAAATATTCGCTTGCCAGTTGAGGCCACACGATGCCATGGACCCCGCATCCATCGAGCCAGCCGACCTCTTTGTCGAGGTCTTCGTAGTCCACCTCGCCGTCCTTCGTATAGGGCGTAGCGACGATCGGGAAGATCCCCCGAAAGCTCTTCGATTCCTTAGCGGATGCCGGAACAGCCAGCGAGAGCGATATCACTCCCAGACCTGCCAGCCACTCACGACGGGTTATCGCCGGTTGGTCGCTGCTCATCTCGGCCACAGCATACCACCCCGGTCCGCTACGCGGATACACACCTGCTCTCGAAAGGGAAACAAAGGAGAAGAGATAAGGAGAGACGCGGCTGAGCGCGGGGCCGTTACTGTTTCGGCCCCGCAGTGGAAAGAATAGGCCTTATTCGCTCGATGGAGTACCGACCGTGGCGGCCCGAGTCTCACCCCGGGGCAGCTTCACCTTCGGTGTGGACAGGTAGCCCACAATGCGCTTCTTGTGGACCTCGTTCACCACCACCTCGTAGGGTTGGCGTGAGGATGAGGTATAGAACTGCAGGGGCTCGTTGATGTACCGTTTCTTCTTCTGAATCGTCTTGTCATCGGCAATGATGTCCAGTGTGAAACGGTTCCGATTGTCCTTCGTGTTGCGCAGCATCAGCGAGATGTCACCCACCCGAACCGGCCGCTTCGACTCACGGAGGTCGAACTCATAGTAGTTTCGCTGTCCAAGAGCCTTGAGCGCCTCGAGTTCATCCGCATTTGTTGCGATGAGGCCGCTCTGCACCCCAAGATCGCCGGTAACGTGAGTCAGTGCCTCGATGGTCTTGGTCAATTCCGCTTGGGTTTCAGTGACTGAGGTTCTGACCTCGCCGATGGTTGCCTGATTGCTCTCTGTTGCTGAGGCGACCTGGTTCAGTTCCTGCTCGACCTGAGCCTGCAGTTGCCGTTGGCGATCCTGCTCGCTGGCCAGCTCCTTGGCCAGTTGCTCGGCTCGCCGCGTGGCTTCTTCCTTGGCTTTACCCGCCGCGACCGCGGCTTGCCGGCGCTGTTGGGTTTGATTGGTGACCGTCGAGGTTTCCCGGAGTTCCGATACCTCGTCCAGCATCGAATCTCGCATCGCAGCCACTTCGGTGCGCATCTGGTCGATCTGCAAAAACAGGTATACGTTTGCGGCAACCAGCGCAATGACAATACCAAAGAGAATCGGGACCTTCAGACCCGGGCCGCTGGGCGGCGGAATATAGTGGGTGTTGTTGGCGTCGCTCAAATCAACTTCCTCCCTCACCGTTGTCCGGTTAGTGCCGGCGGAACATCGCGGCTCCCGCACCGCTTCCAGTCTCGAGCTCGACTGAACAGGCGGCGAGGCCTCCCCGAGTACAGCCTAGTTTATCACCTAACGGTTGGATGGCCAGAGCCTCGCTCTGGTTACACCGCAATACGAAAGTCTCTATTGCTCAGTGCCTTGAGGGAACCTGGCGGCCGACCAATAACCCTCCCTCGCCCGGACTTCGAGATTCGGCCGGTTTACCTGGACCATGATCTCATGATAGCCTGCGTCTTCCGGATTATTCGGCTGGTAGCTCAGGATGTACTGGCTATGCAGTTCCTCACCCAGGTTTGTCAGAGCCCGCTCGAGGTCTTTCAAGCCGCTGAACTTGTATTCACGCCCGCCGGTGTACTTTGTGAAGATCTCAGCCTTGTTCTGGATGAAAAGCCCTCTTGCCTGAACGAAGATTTCTTTGAAAACAGGGATGAAGTTCACCGACTGTTGCCCCCGAAGCCGTTCGGTCACGTCGGGCGTCTGCGGCGCGTAACCCGGCGACGGCGTGGCCGCCTGCGGATAAGGCGAAGGCCGCCTCACTCGCGGTTCCTTGGTGAGCATCGCCATCCCACGGCTGATGTTGATCGTATAGATAATGACGTTCTTGAGCTCAGCCTCCAGCAGAGCGTCCCGCAAGTCGCCCTCGGAACCCTTGTCATGGACTTCGGATATCAGCAACAAAATGCGTCGATGGTCCTTGGGCCGTTTATCGAGTTCCCGCACCCCGAAGAAAACAGCGTCAATCAGGGCGCTTGTGCTTGATCCGGGCCACATGCCTTCGAGCGCCTGGTTGAACTTCTCGCCGTCGTTGGTCCAGTCCTGCAGAACAGTCATCCGATGATCGAATGCCACGAGCTTAGCCTCGCCGTATTCGCCGATCACCAGCGAGTCGAGCATATGACCGATCTGCTCAATCTTCGGCAACATCCCCTGGACGTCTGAACTGCGCTGGATCGCCACAACCATCGATATAGGATTGTAGGTCACGTCCATCCGTATGTCCTGGAGCTTCTCGTTGTCGTAAAGGCGGAAGTCCTTCGCTTCCAGTCCATTGACGAAATTGCCGTTCGAGTTGACCACGGTCACCGGTACCACCACCTCACTGACCGTCGTGGTGATGCGGGTATCGGGCAACTCGACCTGCGCAGTTAGCGCGGGTGACAGGATCAGAGAGAGAAGAATGGTGATAGGTCTCACTGGTATCCACCTCTTGACTCAGACGTATCCCGCTGCTGTCTGGATTCTCCGGCTTGAGCCTTTGTCTCAAGGTTAACACCGTCCGATGCGGGACCGCTCCACGAGCGATGGGGCTCACGGCAAATGAGCGACCAACCGCACCGGAGCTCCCGAACCCTCGGCGATCTTCATCGGAAAGACAAAGAGCGTTGCACCGGTCGGAGGCAGCCGCTCGGCATTGGCGACGTTCTCGATGCCGTAGATATTCGCTCCGTTGAGCACTTGGTGGGCGATGAAGTCGGTCGACGGACCATGGTCCAGGCTTGCAGTGTCAATGCCGACGCCCTTCACGCCGCGCTCCACAAAGAGTTCGGCGGCCTCCTCCGAGATGCCCGGAAAATGCAGATTCGCCACGTCTCCCGGAGTGTCGCTGCCAAGGTACTGCTTGCGGTCCGGCCAGTACTTGCCCCAACCGGTACGGATGACGACGATGGCGCTTGAGGGAATCGGCCCGTGAATCTCCTCCCACGCGAAAACGTCGACGGGTAACACCTTATAGTCACGGTCGGCCGCGGCATTGGCCGTTACATCAAGGACCGCTGCGGGAGCGACGAGATC
>CAYLSS010000336.1:4948-5685 GCA_964385765.1 uncultured Solibacteraceae bacterium | reverse complement strand
CCGCCGGAGGGGCGGTGGCGCTGCTGGTCTTCTTCGCATTTGCGATGCAATGCATGTCCACCGTCGCCGTGGTGCGGCGCGAAACCGGGGGCTGGCGTTGGCCCATCCTTCAATTCATCTACATGGGATCCTTAGCCTACGTTTGCGCCTTCTTTGCCAACCGGATCGTCACCGCCTGGATTTCTTAGGTCACTTCCCACGCCATTCGGGCATCGAATATGCTTAGCAGGCCAGCGGGCAGCCTCGTGCTAGCATAATTCGTTGGCATGCGATGCCCGCCGCGAAGAGACCCGCGGCGGAATCACCAGGGCCGGTCTCCCTTTAGAAGGCACTCGGCCAAAATCTTACAGAGCTCTCAATATGAAAAATGTTGTGATTATCGGATCCGGATGCGCCGGAAACACCGCCGCCATCTACGCTGCGCGAGCTAACCTCAGCCCGCTGGTGATCTCGGGACACGAGCCCGGCGGTCAACTTTCGCTCACGACCATCGTCGAGAACTTCCCGGGATTTCCCGACGGAATCGACGGCCCGGAACTGGTCGAGAACATGAAGAAGCAAGCCGAGAGGTTCGGCGCCGAATACCAGAACGGCAGCGTGATCGAGGCTGACCTCTCGAAGCGTCCCTTTCGTCTAAATATCGATGGAGAATGGGTAGAAACACGCACGCTCATCGTCGCGTCGGGAGCATCGGCACGCTGGCTGGGGCTGGAATCCGAGCAGAAGCTCATCGGCCA
>CAYLSS010000336.1:0-4938 GCA_964385765.1 uncultured Solibacteraceae bacterium | reverse complement strand
CCTGCGCTACTTGTGATGGGTTTTTCTACCGCGACAAGAAGATTATGGTCATCGGCGGCGGCGATTCGGCCATGGAAGAAGCGAATTTCCTGAGCAGGTTCGGTTCCGAAGTGGCGCTGGTCCACCGGCGCAAGGAGTTTCGCGCCTCGAAAATCATGCTGGACCGCTCGCTCGCCAATCCGAAGATCGAGTTCATCACTCCCGCGGTGGTCGAGGAGATCCACGATGTGGAGAAGGGTGTCGTAACCGGGGTGACATTGCACAACACCGAGACCGGTGAGGTATGGAAACGCGACGTGGACGGTTTCTTCGTGGCCATCGGCCACATCCCGAATACGAAAGTCTTCGCGGGGCAGCTCGAGCTCGACGATGGCGGATATATCATCTCTAAGGGAGGAGCCCGCACTAATATTGAAGGGGTTTTCCACGCCGGCGATGTGCAGGACCGGGTCTACCGGCAGGCCGTGACCGCCGCGGGCGCTGGATGCATGGCCGCCATCGAAGCCGAACGGCTACTCGAAGCAGAGAAGTAGGGTTCGAGCTCCCGCTTCCGCAGTAGTTGATTGAATGCCTTCGGGGATTGTCGGCCGCGGTTACTCCCTCCGCTCGAGGAGCAGGACCCAATCTTCGTCATTCGTCCAGACTGGACCGTTCGATTCGATATGACCATCTACCGTCGATGTCCGGGCCGATCCGCAGCTTCCATGTAGTTCCTCCGTCCCAAAACAAGGAATCCGCCAGACCTCAGAAGCTGTATTCCATTCCCACGCGCACAAACCGAGGCGGCTGGATGGCAAGCGGGATCCGCTCGTTGAATGCGGGACCGCTGAGGTCGCGCTCCAGGAGCTTGTTGTCCGTGTTCAGAAGGTTGAACACGTCGGTCAGGATCCGCAGGCTGCCTGCCAGGAGCTCGAATTCGCGACTGAGGCGAAGATCGAGGGTGAGGTGAAACTCGGTTCGGTGTCCTCCTTCCGGGCTACCGCGCACTGTCGCGAGCACCATGGCTGGTCCTTGTTCCAGGCCATCAACCAGCAGCCTTCGTCCAAATGGGAGTCCGTCCCAGTAGCTTGTGCTGGTGCCAACGTCGACACCACCCAGCCAGGACGGGAGTTGAAACGAGCTCTGATGCTTTGCGATAAAGGCGCGGTCGAAAAACGGCCGGCCCGTAGCGTTCAGCATGACATTGGGATCGTGAAGCAAAGACCCGATGACGGCGGAATCGTTTTGCCAGGCATCGTTCCCGAAGGCGTTTGTGCCGTGGCCTTTCTCCGCGGTGAAGGTCAGCCGCCACCAATAGCGTTGTCCCGCGCCGGACAGTTGGGCGACCAACCCGGCGGAAAACGAGCTGAGATCTGCGTTGGTGAGCAGATAGCGATCATTACCGAAGGTCGACGGGTCCTGATCGTAGACGGTCAGCGACTGGTCATCGAATGTTCCCGAGATAAAATCCGGACCGGGATCCTGGATTGTCGTGGGAGTGTAGGAAGGGCCTCCCGCCGGGAACTGAAACGGCACTCCCGTGTTTACAGCCGCCATCCGCTGCCTGTGATCCCGGCGGAAGAGCCGCAGGTTTCCACGTAGCGCGAGCGGTAGCCTGGCACCGGCGCCGACGGCAAACTCTTCGACATAAGGTCTCTCCAATGAATCGTCGATGCCGGAATGGATACCGCCGAATCTCCGCAGGAGGCTGCCGGTTTCACCCGGCTGCCACAAGAGGTCGCCGTTGTTATCGGTCCAGCGAAACTCTTCACCGGACAAGCTGTTCGGGTTGGCGAAGTCGAGGTGCCGTGCGCTTGGGGGATAGTAGTAGCGGGCATAAGAAGCACGAAGCTGCGGACCAAAGCTCCACGGCAGAGAGAGAACCACGGCGGCGCGGGGAGCGAGTGTGGTCCAGGTGAGGGGTGTTCTTTCCTCGGAAAACCGGCGAGCCGGATAGTGCATCCCGGCGGGGCTCGACTGGTCCGGAAGCGACCCGCGGACGTGCTCGCCGACGAGGCTCGCTTCGACCGAGAGCCAGTTGTCCAGTCGCACGGCATCCGCGACATGGAACCCGTAGACCACGGTGCGCCCGCGGCTGTCCAATGGCGTATTGAGTTGCGCCACCGATGCCGGCTGTCCCGCGGCGAGGATGAGGTGGGTGTCCGCGGCGGCATTCAGACGATTGCGAGCTTTGGACCGTTGCCAGTGACCGCCCGCCCGTGGGCGGTGCCGGGAAGATGCGATCGCGAATTCCTCGCCGCGCCAGACCGCTTCGACGTGATGCCGGGTGCGAACACCAAGGCTGGTGAGTGGCGGGGGCCCGCGCAGGGAGCCGTCAGTGAGTTCAATCCGCGTTTGGGTGCTTTCGGCCAAGGGGGATGACGGCAGCGGCGAGTCGCTGTCCAGGTGCGCTATGCCCAAGCCGTAGCGCAGTTCGAATAACGGCCCGCCGGAAGAGGACTCCCGCACCCAGCTCAAGCGGCCCGAGTCGAGGTGATCCTCCTCGCGGGAGTCTCGATGAAGCTGAAAGGGCGGGGCCATACGACGCCCAACCAACGGTTCGAATCCGACCGGAAAGCCATAGCCCCAGCGGTCGAGCCGCGAAGCACTGACAGCGGCCTGGATTCGGTCGCGAGGACTGAGCCGGACTCCTCCTCTGGTCGCGGCCAGTAGCTGCCGGCTGCTCAGCCACGACTCGCCGGGTTCGCGTGGAACGCGCTGGCTCGCCCACTGGCCGGTGCCGGAGAGGAACAGATCCGTGCGCTGTCCGATGCGCCCGCCGAGTTCCACATGATCGCGGGTGAACCAGCGAAACTGCTCTGAGTGGTTCAGGCCGGCCCGGATGGCAGACTCGGACAGGTTGGAGGCAGCAAGCGCGGAGTCAGTGAACAGGGAGGAAAAGGCGCCATGCCAATCCTGTTCCGGCTTCCGGATAGCAACCGCCAGCGCCGAGCCGAGGGAGTGGACAGGTAGGGAAGCGGTGGAATGCTGGACATCGAACTCTCCGATCGAATTTGGGTCGGGCAAGAAGATGGCGCGCCCGGGCTGGTATGGGTCGCTGACATTCAGGCCGTTGAAGCGATAGCCGATGCCGGTCCAACTTCCGGCTTCGAATGACACAAGAGGCAGGAAGTCAGCGGCAAGCCCGCCGAAGTCGAGCGGCTCGATTACGGATGTGGGTTCCAGGCTCTGGACAATGCCCCAGAATCCCGGCGAAAGCGGCAGGGTCTGGAGTTGATCGCGCGTGTACGAAGAGAGCCGGGGTCGATTCTCCGTGGATGCGGCCGGCGATGCGCTTGGCTGGGCCTGTCCGAGAGCTGTTAGCAGTAGGGCAAGACAGAAAACCTTCTTCGGGCAAGACACAGGATGGTCTTCTCCTCTTAACAGGTGACGTGAAGAACGGCATTCGTTTCTGGCGGATTCCGATTTAACTCGTCGATAGCCTCGGCCGTCGGAATCACGACGAGCTTCACGCCGCGGCGCTCGGCTTCCTGCTTCACCTCGTCCATCACTGGCAAGCGGCCGTAGGCTCCGGTTCCTATAACAAGCCGGAGGCAGTTCCACGGCAGTTTTTCTTCGGCGGAAAGAGCTGTATGGCCGAATTCGTCGCGAAACCGTTTGGACGGCTTCTTCTTGCGCTTGCGAATCTCGTCGCGGTCGATCACGACGTCGTGTTCATAGGTGGCTCCATCGATTTTGATGGACCCGAAAGAGAAGTCTTCCAAACGCATCGAATTGCTCCTTTGCTCCCAGCGATTCGAGCCGCGGCCCGGCGCCGGCGCGCCTCATTCGCGCCGCCATCGAAGCCGAAGCGTATTGCCGGGGCCCAACTCGACTCCGGCCCCCAGTTCGGAGCTTTCCCTATGCAGGGTATCTCGCAGCCACCGGGCGTCTTCTCTAGAAGTGTGATGTAACTGAAATCGTTTGACTTCGAAGGGCTGCATCTGCAACTCGAGAAGATTTCCGGTGGAGCGGTCGATTGTGGGGAAATAGGCCAGTACTAAGTGGCTCCGGAAATCTTCGTGGCCGCTGATTCCTTCGTAGTCGTTGAGAAAATCTCCGCAGCCATAGAGGATCGGTTTGCCCCGGTAAACCTCTATCCCCTTTGGGTGGTGCGAAGAATGGCCATGGACCATATCGACCGCGCCTTCATCCACCAGCTTGCGCGCGAAGGCCTTTTCGTCGGAGGGCACATCGTAGCCCCAATTGCCACCCCAGTGAATGGAGGCCACGACGATATCGCCCGGTTGCTTCAGCGCATTCATTCGGACGGCTATCCGAACCGCGGCGGCCTCTGAAAGGTCAGGCAAGAGATTCACGCCGGGCTTGCGGTCTGTCGCCGCCCAATCCCGCGGAATCCCGCTAGTGGTCGAGCCGAAGGCAAACACGAGCACGCGTTCCTTGCCGGCCAACTCCATCGCGGCCGGTGCACGGGCTTCGGCAATGTCGCGGCCGGCCCCAGATGTCATCAGGTTCGCTTCATGAAGCGAACCGAGTGTCTCGACGAGTCCGGACTCGCCCCAATCCAGAACATGGTTGTTGGCGAGCACGCAGCAATCAATCCCCGCCTCGGACAGGCAAGGGGTGTTTGCCGGGTGCATCCGATAGTTGATGCCTTTGTCCTCCCAGTCGTTACTGGTGGTCACGCTGGTCTCGAGGTTGATGACGCGCAGATCCGGAGCGAATCGTTCGAACTCCTCGAGAGCGTCGCCCCAGATATAAGAGTAGTCGACCGGCCTCGGGATGGGACCATTTACCATCTCCGCCAACTGGACGTATTCGAGCGCAGACTTCACATATTGCTCATGAAGTTGGGGATCGCAAGAGCGGGGCAGCACCTGGTCGACGCCCCTGCCCGTCATGACGTCGCCGCATAGGAAGAGGGTCACGGGCCTCGTTTCTTCGGATTGTTCTCCAGCCATGTCTCCGGTCCCGGGGAAAGTAAGCCTGGGATCTGGA
>CAYLSS010000335.1:0-5695 GCA_964385765.1 uncultured Solibacteraceae bacterium | reverse complement strand
GTTCGCTTCAAAAGCCCCGGGCGGCGCGGCGATCTTCCGGCACATTGAGAAACAGCACCGCCGCTCCGTCGGCGAGGAACTCGACTACAAGCGAGCCTTTTGGACGCCGCCCCTTTCGGCTCACGAGGCGTGGCGGGTCGAAAAGGACCAGATCGAGTCGAAGCTGGGGCTGAACTCCTTCGTCTCCATTACCGACCATGACTCGATGGAAGCCAACGCCCGCTTGCAATTGGTCGAAGAGGCCTGGGGTGCGCCCTTTTCCGTCGAGTGGACGGTGCCTTATTCGAATGCAGTCTTTCACATCGGTATTCACAACATCCCGTCACACCGCGCCCAGCAGATGATGGCGGATTTTGCCGAGTACACCGCCAGCGCGCGCGAAAACGGCAATCGCGCCAACCCTCGGGATGAAAGACTCAGTGAATTGTTGGCCGCGGCCCACGAGATCCCGGATGTGCTGATTGTCCTGAATCACCCCCTGAGCGACGAGGGGCGGATCGGGAACCCGATCCACGAAGAGCATCTTGCGACGTTCATAAAGAAGTTCGGCCGCTTCCTGCACGCTCTCGAGTTGAACGCGATGCAGCCGTGGAAAGACAACATTCAGGTCGCTGAGATTGCCAAGCGTCTGGGATATCCAGTCATTTCGGGCGGCGACCGGCACGCGTGCGAACCCAACGCCAACGTCAATCTCACCAACGCCGCGTCCTTCTCGGAGTTCGTATCGGAGGTGCGCGAAGGTGGTGTCAGTAATGTCCTTTTCATGCCGCAGAGCCGCGAATCGCTGACGTTTCGCTACATGGAAAGCATCTGGCATATCCTGCGGGATTATCCGGAGCGTCCCGACCGGGTTCGCTGGAATGAGCGTGTTTTCTACATCGGCGACGACGGTCAGGCACGGTCCATCGCCATGCTAAGCCCCAACAACCGCATCGCAAAGACCTTCTCTGGTTTCGTTCACCTGTTTGGGTTCATCGTAGGTCCGCACATGCGGCCGGCCTGGAAGCTTGCTCTTCCGAAGGAGGAAGTTGCACTTTGAATGACGCGCCTCGAGTGGCGCTGATCACGGACTCCTTTCACGAGGTCAACGGCGCCGCTCGTGCGCTGCGAGAGTTGGAAGCCTACGCGCGGCGAAAAGGACATCCGTTCCTGACTGTGCGCTGGGGCGGCAATCCGGGCGAGAGGCGCGAGGGATCGATACAGACGCTCGAGATGAAACGAAGCCACCTGGCTTTTCCCATCGATCCCGACCTCTACTTTGACCCACTCTTCTACGGCCGTCGCCGGCTCGTCCAGGAAACGGTCCGGCGCTTCCAGCCCGATCTCGTTCATATCATCGGTCCGGGCGACCTGGGTATCCTTGGGGCCATCGCCGCGGCGGTGGTCAAAGTTCCCCTGGTGCTTTCCTGGCACACGAATCTACATGAATTCGCCGAGCGGAGGGTCGCCAGGATGCTCTGGTGGTTGCCCGGGCGTCACCGGGTCGAAGCCGCGGTGAACCGCTTCGTTCTGGACCGGGTGACGTGGTTCTTCGGTCGCGGCGACGTGCTGCTGGCCCCGAGTCCGGTCCTCGTCAAGATGCTCGAGGAGCGTACCGGGAAGCCTGTCTTTTACATGGGGCGGGGCGTCGATACCGACCTGTTCTCTCCCGAGCGCCGGAAGCGCGATGACGATGCGTTCACGGTGGGCTATGTGGGCCGGCTTATGCCGGAGAAGAGTGTCCGGTTCCTGGCCGACGTCGCCAAACGTCTCGCGAGCGAAGGCGAAGAGAATTTCCGGGTTGTCATAGTGGGGTCGGGCCCTGAACAAGGCTGGCTCCGTGCGAACGTGCAAAACGGATGTCTCGCGGGCATTCTGCATGGAGAAGATCTCGGGCGCCAATACGCGAATTTCGACGTCTTCGCCTTCCCCTCGCGCACCGATACTTTCGGTCAGGTGGTGCAGGAGGCGCAATCGGCTGGGGTCCCGGCCGTTGTGACCGATCAGGGTGGGCCGCAGTTTATCGTGGAGCATGAAAAAACCGGCTACATCGCCCGGAGCGATGAGGAGTTCCTCGACTATCTGTCGCGGCTGAGAAAGCACCCGGAACTCCGTCGCGAGATGAGCCGGCACGCCCGGCAGCGCTGTCTGCAACGCGGCTGGGATCAGGTCTGCGCGGAAGTCTACAAGGCATACGAGCATTGCCGCAACCAGTCTTCCCAACCCCCGAAAGAACGAAATCTCGTTGCCGGGGCGCCGAACTAGCTGGATTGTCCCGGCCTTCCTCACCGCCAAAGAAAATGCTTGACGCGGACCGGTCCAGGCAATAGTATTCTGGACGGCGGGGTGTACGCCTGCTCCCCGTGCGTTTCTGGGGTCCTGAAGCCATGACAGCCAGAGCGTCGATCGTCGTTGTTATCGCGCTCCTGCTTGGGGTCGCGCCGGTTGCGGCGCTACGGGACCACGGTGTGCTTATCGGTACGGTGATGGACAACACGCGTGCCGCGCTGCCGGGCGCCGTCATCGTCGCGCGGGAAATCCAGACCAATAATACCATTCGAGCCGTTTCAAATGGAAACGGGGTCTATTTCCTCGGGCCGCTCAAGGTCGGCATCTATGATCTGGAGGTTCGCGCCGCGGGCTTCAAGAAGGCGATCCGGCCTGCGGTGGAGGTGCATCCGAATGACCGCGTGGGCCTCGACTTCGTTCTGGAGGTCGGCACCGTGCTCGAGGTCATCGAGGTCACCGGCAATCGTCCCCTGATGAATACCGAGACCTCCTCGCTCGAGCATGTCGTCGAGCGCCAGGATATCGAGCATCTGCCGCTGGTCGATCGGAACTATCAGATCCTCGCGCAGTTGACCGCCGGCGTGCTGCCGGAAATCGGCGGCCGAGACCGCGGTCCGCTTCAGCGCGGCGGTTCGCTCAGCAGCGGTTTCACTTCGCACGGCCAGCCGGCGCTCCAAAACAACTACCTCATTGACGGCGTGGATAACAACAGCACGGTGATGGGCCTGCAGGATCGCAAAGCGCAGGTAGTGGTGCCGTCTCTGGAAGCGGTCCAGGAGTTCAAGGTCCAGACAAGTAATTACAGCGCCGAATTCGGACGCAACGCCGGAGCGGTGGTCAACGTGGCTATCAAGAGCGGCACCAACCAACTGCATGGGAGTCTCTACGAATTCCTCCGGAACGACGTCTTCGACGCCCGTCCCGCATTCGGCTACAAGGACCGCGATGGTGACGGACGGGCGGATCCGGATGTACTGCGGCAGAACATGTTCGGGGCCACGCTCGGCGGACCGCTGCTCCGCGACCGGACATTCGCGTTCGGGAGCTGGGAAGCATGGCGCGTGCGGCACGCGCAAAACGACCGGTCCGTCGTGCCCACTGCCCGCGAGCGCGCCGGCGACTTCAGCGCGACGACGGGGTTGAATGAACTGCGCGACCCGCTGGGCGGCGTTTTTCCGGGCAAACTGCTCCCGGTCTCCCGCGTGGATCCAGTCATACTTCGCCTTCTGGATCTATATCCCAAACCGAATTATGCCGATCCCGGCGGCCGCGAGAACTACCTCTCCAGTCCGCCCTGGCACGTGAACCGTGACCAGTTCGACTTCCGGCTCGACCACCGCCTTTCGGAGAGGGACACGTTATTCGGCCGGTACAGCTTCTATGACTTCGAATCGCTTCGGGCCGGTTCGTTGCCCGGTCTTGCCCGCGGCGGGCATGGCAATGACCGCACGCTCGACGACAACCGTGGACGCCACCTGACGGTCTCCGAAACACATCTCTTTTCCCAGTCAGTGGTCAACGAATTCCGGTTCGGCTACAAATCCCTGCGTCTTGACCGGAGAAGCGATGTCGACGTCCCGCTGAGCGAGGCGAATGCACGGTTCGGGATTCGCGGGGTGCCGCCTCCCGGCGAGGGCGAGATCTACGGGCTTTCGCGCATCCTGTTTACGGGCGGCCTGGGATACCGCGGCTTGGGAGGCGCGTTGTTCCAGCCCAACGGCAAGCACATCTCTACACTGCAATTCCTCGAGAACGTGACGTGGCACGAAGGCAGCCACAGCGTCAAGGCCGGCGCCGATCTGCGCTACGACAACAGCGATATCAACGGATCGCAATGGTCCCGAGGGGAGTTGCGTTTCAACGGCCGTTTCACCGGAATCGGATTGGGAGACGGTCTCCTCGGATGGGCCGACAGCGCCCGGCTGAGCAACCTCGTTCTCGGCGAAATGCGGTTTCACAGTTGGATGTTCTACCTGCAGGACGACTGGAAGGTGACGCCGAACTTCACATTGAACCTGGGCCTGCGGTGGGAGCTCGTTACCCCCTGGTATGAGCGGTCCAACCGAATGAATACCGCGGTAATCGACCCCGGCGCTCCCGATTTCGGCCGAATTATCCGAGCGGGCGATAGCGGCGGCAGTTACGAGGACCGCGCCCTGGTCCGTTTCGACAAGCGTAATCTCGCGCCGAGGATCGGCTTCGCCTGGAAGATCAGTAACAAGTGGACGATCCGCTCAGGCGCCGGCATCTTCTATGGCGGCCAAATGGGCTTGGGCGCCAGTTCCCGCGCGATTACGAACTTTCCGTTCACCTCGTCGGTGGAGAGGCGGGCAACGAACTATGCCCCGGCGCTGATTCTCAGCGACGGGTTCGCGGCAGATTTTCTCGGTTTCAGCCGGCCCGCCGTCGAGACGGTCGCCGATCTGCCGGAGGACGCGACTTTTCGCGTTTGGAACCGCGACTTCCACCGACCCCGAACGCATCAGTGGAATTTGAATCTCCAGCGGGAACTAACCGCCGATGTCGTTCTGGCGATCGCCTACGTCGGATCAGCCACACAGAACATCTCTTATGACTACGACTACAACAGCGCCGGGATTGGTTCTGCGAAAACCGAGAAACAGCGGCGCCTCTTTCCGCGGATCAGCTCGCTGAGCTTTCGCAGCCCGCTTGCCCACTCCAGCTACCATGGGCTCGACGTGAATCTGCAGAAGCGCCTTCGCAACGGTTTGGGGTTCAGTGTCGCCTACACCTGGGGACACAATATTGGCCAGCGTCCCGACCAGTTTGTCGATGGCGACAATGGCGCCCCCCAAGATACCCGCTGTTTCTCCTGCGAGAAAGGAAACAGCTCCTCGGATGTTCGCCACCGTCTGGCCGCGACCTACAGCCTGGAGTTACCTTTCGGCGCTGGAAAGCGATTCTTGACCCGCGGGTTCGCCGCCGCCGTGGCCGGGGGATGGCTACTGACCGGTTATCTCTCTGCGCAAACCGGAATGTATTTCTCTCCGTATCTCGCTAACTCGGCCAGGTACCTGGGTACTGGAGGCGTCGGTATCTGGCGGCCCGACGTGGCCGGCGATTGGCGAATACCAGATCCCGGGCCGGAGCAGTGGTTCAACACCAACGCCTTCGTTCGGCCTTGCGACAGCAGCGGCAACTGCCGCTTCGGCAACCTGGGTCGGAATACCCTGCAGGAGCCCGGGATGATAAGCTGGGCGGCCGCTCTGGCCAAGCGATTCAACTTGCGGGAGCGGCTCAGGCTCGACTTTCGATGGGAATTGTTGAACGCCGCTAACCACCCGAACTACGGCACACCCAACCGCAACCTGGACAGCCCGGACTCGGGGACCATCCGCACTACTCGCGGGCAGCCACGGCAGATGCAGCTTGGCCTGCGGCTTTCATTCTAGAGTCGATGAGTACT
>CAYLSS010000334.1:0-5700 GCA_964385765.1 uncultured Solibacteraceae bacterium | reverse complement strand
CAATCGCGCCGCCGCTTCGGGGTCGCTCTCGGCCGCGGCCTCGCTCAGGGATGCGATGCGCCGGGCCTGGCTCGGATCCAGCGACTCGGTTGGCTCGCTCTTGAACGGGGAGCAGTCCTTCAGGTTGGAGGCCGGCGTGATCAGGACGACCGCGGCGCCGCGCGAGCGGGCGAGGTCGACCATGCGATTCAGGTTGTAGCGAAAATGCTCGAATACCTGGCGGCGGAGAGCATCGTCGCGGTGATAGGCTTCCGGGCCAACCGAGTGCTCGAGGATCGTATCCACCTCGCCGGCGAGTGCCGGCCTCCTTTGGGCGCGCGCTTCCGACACGCTTTCGGCGACCCGCTGCATGGCCGCATAGAGTCGTGTCCGGCTTGCCCATCCGGCGGCGGTGGTGACCCATCGGGGCGCCTCGATCAGGGAGGAGTAGGTGCGGCGCTCCAGGAACTCGTTGTGCCCCGTGTAAACGAGGAAGAGATCCGGTTCGTAATCGAGCAGTTCTTCCATGAGGACAGCGATCCGGTAGCTGGCATAGCTGATGCCGCCGGCGTTGATGACGTCCCAGTGGCGGTCGGGGCCGGCCAGGGGCAGGTACTCGCGGAGCCAGCCGCTGAAGGAGAGCTCATCGGTATAGGGACGTCCGTGGGTGGTGGAGCCGCCGAGGCTGAAGATGCGGTAGCTGTTTCGGGCCTTTCGGCTGGAGAAGCTCGTGGGGTTGAACCAATGGAGCTTGTTGGGCGCGGTCCGCAGATAAGGCCGGCCATCGGGCCCGGCGGCTTCGACGAATAGAGGGAGGCTGGAGGAGAAGCCCACGTACGGGTCTCTGCTCGCGGCGATGCGCTCCACGCCGGCGATCCAAAGCGCGAGTTCGAGCAGGAGGAAGAAGCCGCCGACGACAATGAGCGAAAAGAGAACTTGCTTGCGGGCGGTGAGCTGAATTGGAGAAGACAGTGATCGTTGTCGCTTCACGACGGCAAAGGCCCCATGAGGGCGCCTGGATTCACGATACTAAACCGCGGGTTCTAAGGGCCGGAAGCGTCGGTCGCGCCTCGCCCAGGTCTCTTGCAAAGGGGTGCGTGACCCCGCTGGCTCGGCTCCGGTCGCGAGGGAAAACGGACTTCTGTTTTCTGGCTCGCAGCCTTCACTCGAAGCGGCTAGCGTGAGGGATTGTTCCACGGTGGGGGGGGATATGGGTGGCGGTTCGCTGTGTGATACTCTATCGGACGGCGATCCTATGAACGATGCGCACGCCGCTCAGCTCATGAGCGCCTCTGAGATCGACCGGACGCTCGTCCGGTTGGCGCATGAGATCCTGGAGAAAAGTAAATCGCTCGACAATCTCGCCTTCGTGGGCATTCGACGCCGCGGTGTGCCGCTTGCCAGGCGCCTTGCGGCAAAGATCCAGACGATCGAAAAGCGCAGCATCCCGGTCGGCGTTTTGGACATACGGCTTTATCGCGATGACCTTTCGCTCATCGATGACCAGCCGGTGGTAAACGCAACGGAGATCCCCTTTCCGGTCACGGCGCTCGACATCATCCTCATGGATGACGTCCTGTTTACCGGCCGCACGGTACGGGCGGCGCTGAATGCGCTGTTCGATCACGGGCGTCCGGCCATGGTGGAGCTGCTGACGCTGATTGATCGCGGCCATCGTGAATTGCCATTCGAATCGCGCTACGTGGGCCGCCGGATTGAGACCACGCGCAAACAGATTGTCGAGGTCAAATTCCAGGAGATCGATTCGGAGGAAAGGGTGCTGCTCGTCGAACGCCCCCCGGACGCCTGAGGTACGCATGCCCGAAGGATTACTTGGTATCGAAGATCTCACCCGCACGGAGATCGAAGCCATCCTGGATCAGGCCAAGAGCTTCCAGCCTGCTCCCGGCCGGTCGTTTACGCAATACGAGACGCTGCGCGGGAAGATGGTGGTGCTGTTGTTTCTGGAGCCGTCCACGCGGACGCGGACCAGCTTCGAGATCGCGGCGCGGCGGCTGGGGGGTGACGCGGTATCAATAAGCGGCAGCGGTTCCAGCCTGTCGAAGGGCGAATCGCTTGTCGATACGCTGAACACGCTGGCCGCCATGCGACCGGACGCGATCGTGATGCGCCACAAGTCATCGGGCGCGCCGCACTTCCTCGCCCGGTATCTTGACACGGCGATCATCAACGCGGGTGACGGCACGCACGAGCACCCGACGCAGGCGCTGCTGGACGCCCGGACCATTCTCGATCGGAAGGAAAAGCTGGAAGGGCTGCGGGTGGCCATCATTGGGGACATCGTGCACAGCCGGGTGGCGCGTTCGAACATCTACCTGTTGTCGAAGTTCGGTGTCGACATCGTGCTCTGCGGTCCGGCGCCCCTGGTACCGCCGGAACTGGCCGAGATTGCGCCGGGCGTCACGATTGAATACGACATGCGGAAGGCGATCGCCGGCTGCGACGTGATTATGATGCTGCGAGTGCAGTTGGAGCGGCAGCACGAAACCAACTTTCCGCGGAGCGAGTATTTTTCTTTCTACGGCCTGGGGCTGGAGCACATCGAACTGGCGCAGCCCGACGTATTCGTGATGCATCCGGGGCCGATCAATCGCGGGCGGGAGATTTCCTCGGAGGTGGCGGATTCGCCGCAGTCGATGATTCTCAATCAGGTAGGAAACGGGGTCGCCGTGCGCATGGCCGTGCTGGAGCAGATCGTCGGCGCCGGGGCCTCGGAAGCAAGCTAAGATCATGCCGAAGTTGTTGATCAAGAACGGACGCGTAATCGACCCTGGGAGCCGGCGCGATGGAATCGCGGATGTGCTGATCAGCGGAGCAACGGTGGAGGCGGTGGGCGAGAACATCGCGGCCGACGGGGCGGAGGTTTACGACGCCACTGGCTGCATTGTTGCTCCGGGCTTCATTGACATCCACGTGCATCTTCGCGAACCGGGTCTCACGCACGCCGAGACAATCGAGACCGGCGCCCGAGCCGCCGTGGCGGGCGGGTTCACCCATGTCTGCTGCATGCCGAACACGCAGCCGGTGAACGACAGCGCCACGGTTACCGGCTACATCCTCGAAAAGGCCTCGCGGGCGGTTGCGAAGGTGCACCCGATCGGCGCCATCACGCGGGGGAGCAAGGGCGAGGAACTGGCCCCGATCGGGACGCTGCAGCAGGCGGGCATCGTCGCCATCTCGGACGACGGCATACCGGTGATGAACGCCCGCGTGATGCGGCGCGCGATGGAGCTGGCGCAGTCCTACAATCTCCCCGTGGTCCAGCACTGCGAGGATCTGAACCTGAGCGCCGGGGGCGACATGCACGAGGGCGTCGAATCCACGCGCCGCGGACTGCGCGGGATTCCGTCCTGCTCGGAGGACGTGATGGTAGCGCGCGACCTCCTGCTGGCGGAGCTCACCGGCTGCCGGTATCATGTGGCGCACCTGTCGGCGGAACGCTCGATGGAGATGGTGCGCTATGCCAAGTCGCGGGGGTTGCGGGTTTCCTGCGAAGTGACGCCGCACCATATCGCGCTGGCTGACACCGACTCCCGTCCTTATGACAGCAACTACAAGATGAAGCCGCCGCTGCGAAGCGCGACTGACCGGACAGCGATGATCGCCGGCATCGCCGACGGCACAGTAGACGCCATTGCCACCGATCATGCGCCCCACACAGGTAACCAGAAGATGCAGGAGTTCGAGCGCTGCCCGTTCGGCGTGATCGGCCTGGAGACCGCCGTTGGCGTGGCGCTGGACCGGCTGGTTCATCCGGGTCATATCTCGATGGCGCGCATGGTAGAGCTGTTTACCACGGGTCCGGCGCGGGTTTTCGGCCTCGATGCGGGCCGGCTGGCGGCCGGCGGCGCGGCGGATGTCACCGTCGTCAATCCGGAAATCGAGTGGACCTACGATGTCAACGTCTCGCAGTCGAAGAGCAAGAACTCACCGTTTCACGGGGCCAGGTTCCGCGGCTGTCCGGTGGCGACGATCGTCAACGGCAACCTTGTTTGGGAGCGATCCCAGGTACATGAGCCGGCGGCATCCTCTGTGATTAGATAAAATCATGACTCGCTTGACGCTGTTGATTGTTCTCGGCTTCCTCTTGCTGGGCGCCTGCAACAAGTACGCCGACCACACGCGAAAGACGCCGGTTCCGCCGCCGCCATCCCAGCAATCCAACTAAATGTTAGACCCGGCTCCAGTCACAAGCACCAAAGATCCGGTGAGCGAAACCGCCGGTCAGAAGATTAAGCGCTACCTTGCGCTGGACGCCTACCGGGGCTTCGTCATGCTGATGCTCGTCTCGAACGGCTTCGGGTTTGGCGCGCTCCAGGACCATCCGACGTGGGGCGCGATTGCCAATCAGTTTCATCATGTGGCGTGGGAGGGCGGCGTCTTCTGGGACATGGTGCAGCCGGCCTTCATGTTCATCGTCGGCGTGGCGATGCCGTTCGCCCTAGCGATGCGCAAGCAGCAAGGAGCGACTTTCCAGGACCTGGCCAAGCATGTGGCGGTCCGCTCGCTGAAGCTTCTGCTGCTTAGCCAGGTGCTGATCTCGGTGAGCCGCGGCGAGCTGCAATTCCAGCTCATCAATGTCCTGGCGCAGATCGCATTCACTTACTTTCTGACCTTCTGGATCATCCAGCTCAAGTGGAGCATGCAGGCGCTCACGGCGCTAGGGCTGCTGGTCTTCCACACGTTGCTTTTCTTTCTGTTCCCGGGGCCGGAAGGTCCTTTCTCGCGGGAGGGCAACGTCGGTCAGATGATCGACCAGGCGATCCTGGGCTATAACTACCCCGGCCATTACGTGACCATCAACTTTATCCCGAGCGCCGTGACGACTCTGCTCGGCGCCTGGGTCGGGCAATTGTTGATGGGCGGCGCATCGGCCAATAAAGTGATGCGGCGCCTGGTTGAGTGGGCGGTATTGTCCTTTTTGCTGGTTTTCGCTTTCTGGGCCCTGGTGCCGGGGGTGAAGCGCATCTGGACGGCGACGTTCACCTTCTACAGCGCCGGTTGGGTGCTGCTGATCATGCTGGCTTTCTACTACGTGGTCGAGGTGCTGCGATGGCGCCGGTGGACCTTCTTCCTCACGGTAATCGGAGCCAACTCGATCCTCATCTATTCGCTCAACATGGTCCTTCGCGGCTGGCTCACCGATGCCCTGGCGGTATTCACGGGCGGTTTCGGCTTCATGGGCGACCTGGGCCCGGTTTTCGAAGCGCTTTCCGTGCTGGCGGTGCTCTGGTACGTCAACTATTTCTTCTACCAGCGTAAGATCTTCATTAAGGTATAGAGCCAATGCGTTCCGCTATTCTGCCCGTCATTGCGGCTGTCGCGGCGACGGTTGCCGGTTCGGGCTGTTCTCCGGCCCGGACCCAGTCCCGGGAGCGGCCCAACTTCGTCCTGATTTGTTGTGACGATCTGGGTTACGGCGATCTTGGCTGCTTTGGATCTTCCAAGCATCGAACTCCGAACATCGATCGCATGGCGGATGAGGGGCGACGATTTACCAGCTTCTACTCGACGTCCGGTGTCTGCACGCCATCGAGAAGCAGCCTGATGACGGCGTCCTATCCGCGGCGTGTGAACATGCACGAGGACGCGGCCGACCGCTGGGTGCTTTTTCCCGTGGCCCGCAAGGGGCTTCACCCCGATGAGATCACGGTGGCCGAGGCGCTTCGGGACGCAGGCTACTCGACTGCGTGCATCGGC
>CAYLSS010000333.1:0-5706 GCA_964385765.1 uncultured Solibacteraceae bacterium | reverse complement strand
ATGGCGGCCGGCAACGTCGAGACATCGCAGCGGATCACCGACGTGGTGCTTGGCGCTCTGGCTCGGGCAGCTCCCGATCGCATCCCCGCCGCGAGTTCGGGGACGATGAACAATCTCAGCCTGGGCGGATGGGATGTGCAACGCCGCCGGCCCTTTGCCTACTATGAAACGATCGCCGGCGGCGCCGGGGCCAGTTCGCTTGGCGACGGTCCGACCGCCGTCCACACCCATATGACCAACAGTTGGAACACTCCGGTGGAGGCGCTCGAGCACCAGTATCCGATGCGGGTTCGCGGTTATAGGGTACGCCGGAACTCCGGGGGGACCGGCCTTCATCGCGGGGGCGACGGCATCATTCGCGAAATCGAGTTCCTCTCGCCGGCTGAAGTCACGATTCTGAGCGATCGCCGCAAACTGCGCCCGTACGGCGCAGCCGGGGGCGGAGCCGGTCAACCGGGCCTCAATACCCTGCTGCGGGGGCGGCGGCGGACGAAAATCGCCGGAAAGTCACGATTCGATGTCCTTGGCGGCGACATCCTTCGCATCGAAACCCCTGGCGGAGGCGGTTACGGCAGGGAAAAGCCTAGCGGCGGCAAGCAGGAGGCGCGGCAGCGGCGGCGAAGATCGACGCGGCGTGAATTGGATATCATATGAAGTGTTTGATCCCTCAACCAACTCCGGTGGCCCCCCCGCGGCCCTCATTCCGGTTCTCGAAACGCCAGGCCATCGCGCTGGTCGCGGCCTGCACTGTCTTCTCGGCCTCCGCGCAGGTGCTCTTCAAGTTCGGGGCGAACTCACTAACGAACTTTAGTCTTGCCGGCTTAATCGAGAGGCCGCTGATGATCATCGATGTTCTCACCGAACCGCCTTTGTTCGCCGGATACTGCCTTTACGCGCTCTTCACGGCGTTGCTGACATTGGCCCTTCGGGACGGAGAACTCTCGGTGCTGTATCCGGTCATCGCGTTAACCTATGTCTGGGTCACCATTCTCTCGGTCCTGATCTTCCGTGAGACGATGACTGCGATGAAGCTCGCTGGAATCGCGTTCATCGTGACGGGTGTCGCCACACTCGGGAGGAATGGCAAGCGGTGACGACGCCGCCCAGCTCGATTCTGCTGGTGTTTGCGGCCGCCTTTGTCGGCTCCTTCGCGTCTGTGTGCCTGAAGGCCGGCGCCGGACGACTCCACCGGCAGGTAGGAACGCTGATACTCAACTGGCGGCTTGGAGCCGGCGTCCTGCTCTTTGTTGCCTCTTCCTTTCTCTTCATCGCCGGGATACGCAAAGGCGAGTTGAGTGTTCTCTACCCGATGGTTTCGCTTGGCTATGTTTTCACGCTGTTCTGGTCCCGGCTCTTCTTCAATGAACCGCTGACTCGCAATAAGTTCCTCGGATTAGGGCTCATCGCGATCGGGATCATCTGCCTGGGGATCGGAGGTTTGGGCGCAACCTAGCGCGCGCTAACCGCTGGATCCGCGGCTAACTAGCCGCCGCCTTCAGCTTTTTCGAACCTGGTGAGGATGGAGCCGTTTTGTTCGAAGGCGGCTGCGTCCGGGCTTTCTTTCGTGCCCCCCGTTTCTTCGGTTTCGCCTCCTCGGGCTGGGGCTCGGGCTCGGGGCGGACTGGAGGTTCCCACTTCCTGCCGTCAAGACGGGCGGCGATCAGATCTTCCTTGAGCTGAATGAATTGGGGGCTACCAGGCTTGACCCCGGTCAGGGAGGTGACCTCGCGATCGGTGACCTCAACCACCGTGTACAGGTGCTTCTGGAGGAAGTTTCGAATCCGATCCCTTACGATCCGCTCCTTCGAATGCAGTAGGAGGAAAAGGATCTCGTCGCCCGGACCGCTCTTCAGTCGCTGGTAGAGATTCGATGGGCGACGCATCCGCCTGGATTTCACATCGCGTTCGAGCTTTGCGGACCGCGCCTCGAGCTTCTGCCACAAGTCGGCCTCCCCGCGGCGGAGGCCCAGCCTTTTGTTCATCGCCGAACGCTCGGCCGGCGACAGCTTGGACGTCAGCAGATACATGAACAGGCCCAGGTGTTCGAGATTGAGCTCCACGCCGAAGGGAATCAGTTGACGGGCCTTTTCCAGTCTGGCGAGTCCGGACAGGTGCAAGTTCTGGTTTTTGAGGGCCGGTGAAAAACCGACAAGAAGCCCGGCCTTGTCGAGCGCCGAGACGGTTTCCACAAGATTTAACTCCCCGGAGATGGCGCGAAGCTCGCGGAAGAGCGCCCGTGGCGCGATCTGCGCTTCTACTCCCGCCTCACGGGCATTGTCGTACTGTCTCTGTGTCCGGGGATGCACGTCGAAGCCCAGGCGGACCTTCAACCGAACCAGTCGCAGCAGACGCACCGGATCGTCATAGAAGCCGAACTTATCAACCGAGCGGATCTCGCGGCGCTCAATGTCTCCGGCACCATTGGTCGGATCGAGCAGCAGCCCGCGGGACGCCGGATGCAGGGAGATCGCGATGGAGTTCATGGTGAAGTCCCGCCGAAGGAGATCCTCGTGAATGCTCACCGGCTCAACGACGGGATCCTTGCCCGGCGACGGAAAACGCTCGGAACGAGCCATCCCAATCTCGGCCGAAACACCGTTGGGACATCGAATCTCCCATGTTTGGCGCAGCTTGTCGGTTTCCAGGAGGGCGGCATCGTAATCGGAGATGAGGACGCCGGCTATTTTCGCGGCGTCTCCCTGAACAGCGAAATCCAGGTCCGTGATCGGGAATCCGCCGAGCATGTCCCGCATCGCCCCGCCGACGAGGAAAACAGGCTGTCCACGTTCGGCAGCCACTCTCTCGACGGTAGCGACGATTTCCCGCTGTGCCGGAGTCACGTGACTTTCGAGCTGAAACAGGTAGTCGCTCATTAGTATGGCCTAGCCACCGGCTCGCGGGTGGTAATCGTCGATTGTCTTCCGCAGTCTGGATCGCATGACATGGGTATAGATCTGAGTTGTGGAGATGTCGGCATGTCCCAGCATCGTCTGGACGCTGCGTAGGTCGGCCCCCCGCTCGAGCAAGTGAGTGGCAAAGCTATGCCGCAGCACATGCGGCGTCAGCGACTTCATGATGCCGGCCTGACGTCCGTAGGCGCCAATGGATTTCCAGAACAACTGCCGGCTCAAGGGGCCGCCACGATTCGTTACAAACATATATTGGCTCTCCCGCCCCCTCAGTAGCCGGTGGCGCGCCGTTTCGATGTACAGGGCCACTGCTTTCAGCGCATGACCACCAACCGGAACCAGCCGCTGCTTGTTCCCCTTGCCGAGCACGCGGACCAGCCCCAGGTCAGTTTCCAGGTCAGCTAGCCGCAAATAGCACAATTCAGCCACCCGCAAGCCCGCGGCGTAGAGGATGGCCAGCATCGCGCGATCCCGTAATCCGTTTGGTTTCTTTGGGTCAGGAGCTTCGAGCAGCCGATCTACCTCCTCAATGGTCAGGTACGCCGGCAGATTTCTCCACTGACGGGGAGAGGTCAGCACCGTGGTCGGATCAACTTGAATCTTCTCCTCACGAAGTAAAAAGCGATAGAAACCGCGCAGCGTAGCCAGGTGGCGGGCGACAGTGCTTACGCTCAACTTCTGTTCGTGGAGGGAACTCAGATAAAGGCGCACCTCATCGACGCCCGGAACGGCATCCCGGCAACCGGCCGAAGCGGCAAAGGCCTGAAACCGGCCCAAATCGAGCCGGTAGGCCTCGATCGAGTTCGAACTGAGTCCTTTTTCGATGCAGCAGGCATCCAGGAAAGCTCGGATCCCTGCCGACATCGATGCCTCTTTGGACATCGTGCCAATGATACAATACTTGCAAAATTGTTTTAAAGTGTTGTCCCCGGGAATCTTTATTTGGCGGGATCGACCAACAAAAAAGTCGTCGTCGAGCGCTTCGAGCGTGAACCGCTGAAGGGTTTCGTCAATCCTCAGACTTGGCTGAGCGCCGAGGGAGCCGAACTGCTCTCCACTACTGGAAGCGTGGTCCTGGTCGGCTTCCAGGACCTCAAGGCGGTGTTTTTTGTCCAGGACCTGGACGCCCCTAACACTTCGGTAGCAAAGAGGATTTTCACTACGCGGCCCAAAACCGAGGGGCTTTGGCTGCGGATGCTGTTCCGCGACGGCGACTATATGGACGGACTTCTGGCCAACAACCTGCTCTCGCTCGACCCTTATGGCTTCAGTGTCGTACCGCCTGACCCGTCGGCCAAAAACCAGCGTGTCTACGTTCCCAAGACGGCGTTGTCGGATCTCAAGGTGCTGGGGGTCGTCGGCAGCCCGCTCAAACGCCGGAAACGGGTACCGCCGTCGAAGGATCAGATCGCCCTGTTCGAATAACCGGCGACGGCCAGGCGCCAGCCTCAGAGTTGAGCATCCTGTCGGCTTCCCGCGGCGGGCGGCACACCCTCTAATCCCGTCGCGACTTCCGGGAGCACCCAGCGCGCCTCTTCGAAACCAACGTATTTGTAGATTACGAGCGCGCCGGCGGCGCTTTCAATCAGGTCCCCTACCTCGAGCGGATTGTCGGTTTCCCGGAGCTGTTCCCACAGCGCATACGGCGTCGGCGCCTCGACCGAGGTCAGCTCTTCGTAGTCGCGCGGCTTCACCTGGCTGACGCCGGGAGTGTGAGGCGCCCATCGGAAAGTCTCCCGCCGGGATTCGCGAAGTCGATAGATGCGGTACTGTGGCATGGCTGTTAACAGAACATAGCACATTGAAAATGTTCGCTCAACGGAGAACCGCGGCCCGCCGATGGTTTATCGGTCCTGCCTAAGCTTGTTAGACTAGGATTCTCATGGACTTCGATGCTCGGATCTACGGTGACGCGGTAGCCGCGATTCTTGCTCTCGACGACAGTGGAAACCGGCGCATGCCGTTGGCCATGGGCGTCTGCTCGAGCAAGGAAGCGGCCCGACAAATCGCCTCGGGGGATGCGCAATCCCTGTTTCCCCGCGCACCGCATTCCGAAGCCGCCTACAGCGGGCTGTGGCTCTATTTCTCATGTCTCGACGAGTCGCACTCCGTGTCGCAGCAGATCCACAGTCCCGAGGGAAGCTTCTGGCATGGAATCATGCACCGTCAGGAGCCGGATGCCGGAAATTCGGCCTACTGGTTCCGCCGGACCGGCCGCCATCCGGTATTCCCTGCCCTACGCGATGAGGCGGCTCGCCTGGCCACCGCCCGTCCGGATGCTTCCTTCACCGTGGAGGACGAGTGGGATCCATTTGCTTTCATCGACTTCTGCGAGCAAGCACGACGCCGTCCCGGGTCCGAACACGAGGAGCTCGCGCTGGACATCCAGCGGGTTGAGTGGCAGATACTGTTCGACTATTGCGCCCGGCCAAACCGCTGACTGGCGCTACAATGGCGGTTTGAGCGCTCGCCGATTCGCCCTTGCTCCGGTCCTCGGCGTCCTTCTCTGTGTTTTTGGCTGCGAGCCTTCGGCTCCGGAGGTGGAGTTCGCGAGAGTGGGCCGTCAGGACATCGTAAGCACCATCAGGACCAACGGCACTGTCCGGCCTCGGGAATGGACCACTATCCATACTCGCCGACAGGGGCACGTGTCCCGGCTCCTGGTCGAGAAGGGGCAGCGAGTCGCGAAAGGCGAACTGTTGCTGGAATTAGACGCCGGCTCTGCCGAAGCGGACCTGAAGGCTGCCGAAGCGCGTATCGCCAGTGCGAAAGCCGAGCTACAGACCTTGATGGAAGG
>CAYLSS010000332.1:5148-5727 GCA_964385765.1 uncultured Solibacteraceae bacterium | reverse complement strand
ATTGGCGCCCTCGGCGCCTTCACCGTGCCGGCCGCGGCTGTTGTTATGGAAAGCGAAGACCCGTTCCGCGAGCTCGTCGCTATTGGTGAGAACCGCGCCGCCCTCGCCGGAGTTGAGGTTTTTCGACGCCTGGAAACTGAAGCAGCCGAGCTGTCCGTGGGCGCCGACGTGGCGCCCTCTCCATTCAGCAAGATGAGCCTGGCAGGCGTCTTCGATCACTGGGATATCCTTCCCCCCGGCGATCTTCATGACAGCGTCGAGATCCACCGTGGAGCCGCCGAGGTGCACCGGTATCATAGCAGCGGTTCGTTCGGAGACAGCCGCCTCCAGCTTGCGGGCGTCCATCTGGAAGGTCTCGATGTCGGAATCGACAAACACCGGCAGGGCGTACCGCAGCAGAACGACATTGACCGTGGCCACGAACGTGTATGGCGGTACGATCACCTCATCGCCGGGACCGACGTCGAGGGCGGCCAGCGAGGCGAAAAGCGCCGAGGTCCCGTTAGCGGTCGCGATGCAGTGGCGTGCGCCGGTGAGCCGGGCGTAAGACCGCTCGAAGGCATCCACCTCTTTGCCTTG
>CAYLSS010000332.1:0-5138 GCA_964385765.1 uncultured Solibacteraceae bacterium | reverse complement strand
GTTCCAGTTCCCGCTCTGCAAGACGCCCAGCAGTCCCTTTTCATCCGGATCGCCGAAGATGGGCCACACCCGTACCGGCTTGGTGGAAGCGGCCAGGGTCAGCTTCTTGGCGGCTAATCCGGCGGCTGCAAGAGCCGCCAGGTCTCTACGTTTCATCGCGGCATACTCCCGAGTCTGCGTTAATCTTACTGCAATGAACGCCCTCGAGTCGCTTCGAAACGAAGTGATTAACTGTGAGAAGTGCCCCCGTCTCCGGCAGCACTCCCTGCGGATTGCTCGCGACAAGCGGCGAGCGTTTCGCCATTGGACCTATTGGGGGCGTCCCGTCCCGTCATTCGGCGATCCCAAAGCCCGGCTACTCGTGATCGGCCTGGCGCCTGCCGCCCACGGCGCCAATCGGACCGGACGGATCTTCACCGGCGACCGGTCGGGCGACTTTCTGTTCAAGGTGCTCCACGACACCGGGTTCGCCTCACAACCCGAATCTGTCTCTCGAGATGACGGGCTCGAGCTTCACGACTGCCGGGTCAGCGCCGTGATCCGATGTGCTCCGCCGGATAACAAGCCGGCCCGCGAGGAAATCGCCAACTGCCGTCCCTATCTCGAACGGGAACTGGAGATCCTTGGCGACCTTCGAGTCATTGTCGCGCTGGGCCGGGTTGCCTTCGATGTCTATCTGTCGGTTCTGAAGGACCAGGGTCACATCCGCAGCCGTTCGGCCTTCCATTTTGCACATGACGCCACGCATCGTCCGGCCTCCGACCGGCCGCTGCTGATCTCGTCCTATCATCCGAGCCAGCAGAACACCTCGACCGGTCGACTGACCGAGCCGATGTTCCGGTCCGTTTTCAGACGCGCGAGGCGGCATCTGGACTCTGGCAATGGAAACTAGCCTGGCCTGGTTGGTGAATGCCCGATTGCTTTCGCCGCTTCATTGCAATGAACTGCCGGTTAGAGCCGCTCTTATAAGCCCCGCCTAGTTTCAGAAGAAGGACTTCATCGGCGCGAATTCTGCATTGAACTCTTCGATGAGTTCTTCGGCGGACTCCTGGATTCCGATCTTTTCAAGCGCCCGGCATACGTCCTCCGGGCTTCCTTCCGGTGGGCCAATCGCCGTGATGCCCAGATAATTCGTGGCCTGCTCGGTGGCTTGCAGAAGCGCGCTAAGCGGGACTCTCTCGTCGGCCTCCGGGGGGTCGAACTGGTAACGGACAGCCTGCCGGATGGGCTCGGGGAGGTTCCAACGGTGCAGCGCTTCCGCCGAGATGTCACTGTGGGAAAAACCGACAACCTGGCGCTCGGCCTCCGGAATCGAAATCTGAGAATCCTCGTTGAGGTCCACGATGGCGGCGAATTCATCCGGGTAGGCGATTCCCAGCAGCATCAGACCGAGATCGTGCAGCAATCCCGCGACAAACGCACCCTCGGGATACTGCACGTCGGGCTGTTTCTGAGCCAGCAGGTCCGCCAGGACAGCGCTGGCCACGGCGTGCTGGTTAAACTTGCTGTCCGACAGTCCGGGCGGCAGTTTCACATTGCTCCAGAGGCGAGCGACACTTAGTGACATCACGGAGTTGCGGAGCCGGACCAGACCCATGAGCGAGACGGCGTGCCGCACCGAACTGATGGTGCCGCGGCGGCCATAGAGCGCCGAATTGACCAACCGGAGAACGTTGCCCGCCAGGACAGTGTCTTTTTCGATCAACTCGGCCAATTCACCGAAAGAGACGTCCTCGGAAGCCAGCGTGGCCATTACTTTGCCCATGATAGGGGAGAACGGCGGCAGATCCCCGAGGCTCCGAAGCGCTCGCTTCCGGCAGTCGACAGGGCTCAACAAAACGTCGCTCACGTGTAACTCATCGGCCCATGTCTGCCGATACTTAAGACGTCCCAGTAATCCGGCTGGGATAATGAAGACGATGGCGGGTACCGAGCCTGCAATTGAGGTGAAAAGCCTCCGAAAACTCTACGGAAACAAGCCGGCCGTTGACGGTCTGTCGCTCTCCGTGCCCGCGGGCAGCTTTTTCGGCTTCCTGGGTCCCAACGGGGCGGGGAAAACGACGACGATTCGCATGCTCGTGGGCCTCGCGCCCCCGACTTCCGGGTCCATCCGCTTGCTGGGGCTCCCAATGCCCGAGCAAGCCACTGAGATCAAGCGCCGGATCGGCCTGGTGCCGGACGAATCACTGCTGTTCGACCACCTGACCGGGCCTGAGTTCCTCGAGTTCGTCGGCCGGATGTACGAACTCGGCCGGCAGGTCGCCCGGGAGCGCGCCGGTGAGCTGATCGCCCTGTTCGAGCTCGACAACCACCGCAATAAGCTGATCGCCGATTACTCGAAAGGGATGCGCAAACGCGTCGCCATGGCGGCGGCGTTGATCCACCGCCCGCGGTTGTTTCTCATGGACGAACCCTTTGAAGGCGTCGATGCCATCGGCGCCCGCCTCATGAAAGAGATCCTGTTCGAGCAGGTACGCCGCGGAGCGACGATCTTCCTGACGTCGCATGTGCTGGAGGTCGTCGAGCGGCTCTGTGATCGGGTTGCCATCGTGAATGACGGCCGTTTGGTGATGGAGAGCGCCATGGACGAGCTGCGGGGAACCGAGACCCTGGAGGACGCCTTCGTTCGCGCGGTCGGCCCGGCCCGCCCGATCGGCTCGCTGGACTGGCTGTAGGGCATGCTGACCCACGCTCGCGCTATATTCTGGGCTCAGCTCAAGACCATTCGCAACCTGTACCCGCGGGGCAACTATTCGCGCCACATCGTCACCATCGCCCTGGCCGGCTTGTGGTACTCCATGTGGGCATTCGGTGCGACCGCCGCTGCCATCGTGCTCGCCGAGACCGATGATACAGACCGCTTGCATTTGATCCTTTCGCATGGGCTGATGGCTGCCCTGCTGTACTGGCAGCTCATCCCGATCCTCCTTGTCTGCACCGGCGCATCGCTCGATATCAAGCGGCTGCGCATCTACCCGATCCCGGTCTCCGCCCTGTTTCGTCTGGACCTTCTGTTGCGGCTGACGAGCGGGATCGAGATGCTGCTCGTGCTGGCGGGCGCCTCGGTGGGGCTGACACTCAACCAGGCGGTGCCGTTCTGGGCTTGTGCGGCACTGATCCCGTTTGTTCTGTTGAACTTGTTCCTGGCCGCCGGCCTCCGCAATCTGCTCGAACGGCTACTGGCTCGGAAGTACATCCGGGAGATCGGTTTCCTGGTGATTGTCTCGGCGGCCGCACTGCCGCAGTTTCTGTTTATCGCGGGACTGCCGGCGCCGGTCCGGCGCCTCATCAGCTCTCCGCCAGAGCCCTGGTGGCCCTGGAGCGCCGGGGCGAACGCCATTGCCGGCGACCATGGTCCAGCCCCGTGGATCGTGCTGGCCGGCTGGACGCTCATCTGCTACGCGTTCGGCCGTCGGCAGTTCGAACGCGGCCTGCGGTTCGACCGCGCCACGGCCGATGTCCGGAGATCACGCGCGGGACTGATTTCCCCGCTGGCCAACTGGGCATTCAGCCTTCCATCGGCGATCCTGCCCGATCCATACGGAATTCTCGTCGAGAAGGAAATCCGGTCAATGAGCCGTGCTCCGCGCTTCCGGCTGGTCTTCATTATGGGCTTCACCTTCAGCATGCTCATCTGGCTGCCCATTGCCATCCGGGAGGGTCTGAACAGCGGCTCCTTCTTCGTCGACAACTACCTCACTTTCGTGAGCCTGTACGCATTGCTGCTGCTCGGCGAAGCAAGCTTTTGGAACGCGTTTGGATTTGACCGCGGCGCGGCCCAGGTCTACTTCCTGGTGGGCGCTCCCGCCCACCGGGTGTTGGTGGGCAAGAACCTCGCGGCTCTGGTGTTCGTCCTGCTGGAGGTGATGGCGGTGGCGGTGGTTTGTGCCGCGCTCGGAATGCCGGTGACCGGAACTCGACTGGCCGAGGCGATTCTGGTGACGCTGGTGCTGGCGCTCTACATGTTCGCGGCCGGCAACCTGGGCTCGACACGCTATCCGCGGCCGGTGGATCCGCGGCAATCCTGGCGTTCGGCGGCCACCAGCCGTTTTCAGGCTCTGCTGTTGCTCGTCTACCCCCTGATCGCGTTGCCGGTGGGCCTGGCTTTCCTGGCCCGCTTTGCCTTTGACAGTCAACTGGCGTTTTACGGCGTGCTGGCGTTTGCCGCTCTGCTGGGCGGCGTGATCTATTGGATCGCGCTCGAATCGGCCGTCGCAACTCTGTATGATCGGCAAGAGAGCGTGCTCGCCACGCTGGCCGAAGGACAAGGCCCCATCTCGACTACTTGAAGGAGACAGCCGCTTGCCCACACTCATTTCACAGCCCGCCCGCATCGAGGCAGCGGGAAACAAGCCGAAGCTGATTGACGAGTATATCGGCCGGACCAATTCCGAGACGAGCGCCGTCAGCGTGGCCCACATGCGCAGTCCCGGCGGCTGGGAGGAACCGGGACAGACCCCCGAGTTCGACGAGTTCACCGTTGTCCTGCGAGGGATGCTGCGGGTCGAGTATCGCGGCGGTTCGCTTGACGTACGCGCAGGACAAGCCGTGGTCGCAAGCCGGGGCGAGTGGATTCGCTACAGCACCCCCGAAGAAGTAGGCGCGGAATACATCGCCGTGTGCCTCCCGGCGTTCTCGCTGGAATCGGTTCACCGGGACGACGAGTAGCTCCCGGTCCAGGCTGAAGCGGCCCTCCAGGCTATTCTGAACGTATGCGTTGCACACCGGGCATTCTCCTGCTCTCACTCTTATTGCTGCTTGGTGGGATTCCCGCCTGGACGGAAGACTGGCCGGAATGGCGTGGGTCGGGCCGGCGGGGAGTCTGGACCGAGGACGGGGTCCTTGACCGTTTCCCGGACTCCGGACTGGCCGTGAAGTGGCGCGTCCCGATCCACGGCGGCTATAGCGGACCGGCCGTCGCCGAAGGCCGGGTCTACGTCATGGATTTCCGCGAGACCTCACCCAATCATGGGATCGAGCGACTCCAGTGTTTGGACGAGCGGACCGGCGAAAGGCTGTGGTCGCATGAGTGGAAGGCCGACTATACAGGCATCGCCCGTACATACGCCACCGGCCCAAGAGCGACGCCGACCGTGGACGCCGATCGCGTGTATGTCCTGGGCGCCTCCGGCATCCTT
>CAYLSS010000331.1:0-5731 GCA_964385765.1 uncultured Solibacteraceae bacterium | reverse complement strand
GCCTGCGGAAGCTGGTGCGCAACATGATTTATGACGGGGTGGTCGCGCACCTGTTGGACATTGACCTCGAAGAGGTCCGCAAAGCGCTCTACAAGCAGTTCGGTCCGCGGAAGGTGAAAGCCGCCGAGTTGAACTGGGGAGCGGTGCAGGCAGGCGCGGAGTTCGCCGACCAGAACCTCGAAAAGAGTGACCCGCTGCACATCGAGCGGATGGACAGCACCGCCGGCCAGATCATCATCGACGGCAATGCCGCCACAGGCCTGGGCGCTGTCTTCGCCGGTGTGACCGTGGTCACCTGGTATCCGATCACGCCCTCGTCCTCACTGGTCGAGTCGATGATGGGCTTCCTCAAGAAGACCCGGATTGACCCGGAAACGGGCCATGCGACCTACGCCGTCGTGCAGGCCGAGGACGAACTGGCCGCTATCGGCATGGTGATCGGCGCGGGCTGGGCCGGAGCACGCTCCATGACCGCGACCTCCGGACCAGGCATCTCGCTCATGTCCGAGTTCGTTGGACTTGGCTACTATACCGAGGTGCCCGCGGTCATCGTCGATGTCCAGCGTGTCGGTCCCTCCACGGGACTGCCGACACGCACCCAGCAGGGAGACATCCTTGTCAACGCGGTTCTGTCCCATGGCGATACCCGTCATCCGATGCTCATACCCGGCTCGCCCGAGGAGTGCTTCTCGATGATGGCCGACGCCTTCGATCTTGCCGAGCAGTTCCAGACGCCGCTCTTCGTCATGACCGATCTCGACCTCGGCATGAACAACTGGATGTCGACGCCGTTTGAATACACGGAACGGCCCTTCCGGCGCGGCAAGGTTCTCTCAGCCGAGGATCTCGAAAAGGTCGAGGAGTTCGCTCGCTACAAGGATGTCGACGGCGACGGGGTCGGATACCGGACGTTGCCTGGCACGGCACACCCCCGGGCCGCGTACTTCACCCGCGGCAGCGGGCACAACGAAAAGGCCCAGTACAGCGAGCGGCCCGCAGACTACATCGACAACGTGGATCGGCTGGCCCGGAAGTTTCAGGAGATGAAGAAGCATGTCCCGGCGCCGGAGGTCGAGATTGTCGAGAACGCCTCAGTCGGAGTGATCTGTTACGGGACGTCGCTTTACGCCACGAAGGAAAGCCGGGATCAGCTCGAGCACGAGTACGGCCTCGAGACGGGCTACCTGAGGCTCCGGGCCTACCCGTTCACGCAGGAGTTGCTGGACTTCATCGATCGCCATGCGCGCGTCTACGTGGTCGAGCAGAATCGGGACGGGCAGATGCTCCAGTTGATGAAGATGGACCTCAACGCGGAGCGGATCGGAAAGCTGCGCAGCGTTCTTTATTATGGCGGGCTCCCGATCGACGCCCGCACCGTGACCGATGACATCGTGATGCAGGAGGGTCTATGAGCACTACCACGACACCCACGCCCAGAGCGCCAAAAACCAACCGGATCGGCCTCGAGATGGCTTCTTATAAAGGCGGCAAAACCACCCTCTGCGCGGGCTGCGGCCACAATGCCATCTCGACGCGCATCATCGAGTGCTTCTACGAGATGGGCATCCAGCCTTGGGACGTGGCGAAGTTCTCCGGGATCGGATGCTCATCGAAGGCGCCGGCCTATTTTCTGAACATGGCCCACGGTTTCAACGGCGTCCACGGCCGCGCACCGGCTCTGAGCACCGGCGCCATCCTGGCCAACCACAAGCTCATCGGCATCGTGACCTCCGGCGACGGCGACACAGCCTCCATCGGTCTGGGCCAGTTCATGCACATGCTGCGCCGCAACGTCCCGATGATTTACATCATCGAGAACAACGGCGTCTATGGGCTGACCAAGGGGCAGTTCTCGGCTACGGCCGACATCGGCTCGACCCTCAAGAAGGGCGAAGCCAATGACCTGCCGCCAATCGACTGCTGCCTCATGGGCATCGAAATGGGCGCCACGCTCGTCGCGCGCTCATTCTCCGGCGACAAGAATCAGCTTAAGGCCATCCTCAAGGCGTCCATCGCGCACAAAGGCCTGGCCGTGCTCGATGTCATCTCTCCCTGCACCACGTTCAATGACCATGAGGGCTCCACCAAGAGCTACGCCTACATGAAGGACCACGAGGAGCCGATCCACGACATCGGATTCGTCCCCCACTTCGATGACATCGAGGTCGAGATCGAGGAGGGCGAAGTCCGTGAAGTCGAGCTCCACGACGGCTCCCGCCTCCGGCTCAAGAAGCTTGCCCGGGATTATGACCCGGCTTACAAACGAGGAGCCATCGACACGATCCACGATGCGGCCGGAAGGGGCGAGGTGATTACCGGCATCCTCTACCTGGACAGCAAAGCGCCCACCTTCATGGACGGTCTGAAGATCGGCGACCAACCGCTCGTCTCGCTGCCCGAGTCGAAGGTGCGACCGTCCAGGGAGTCGCTCGAAGAGATCATGGAAAGCCTCCGCTAGCGCGATCGGGCGGAGGCTCTCCGCGCCAGTACTCTGGCGGAGCGGGACGGCCGTTCTGGAACGCGCGCGGGGGGCCCATCCCGGCAGAACCATTCGGATTCCCTCCGCACTAGAATGGGGAGGCGCTTCAATGGCTCCGTCCAAGGACACCCCCGTCGCTGGGGTCGAGGCCGACACGCTTCCGCTGGCTGAGTTGCGGGTGGTTCTGGTCTCCCCGCGAAACCCGCTCAACATCGGGGCAGTGGCGCGGGCGATGAGCAACCTCGGCTTCTCGCGGCTCCGGCTGGTGAATCCGTATGACGTTGCCTTCCAGAACGCTCGCTCGGCCGTCCACGCATCTCACATCCTCGACCAGGCCGAAGTCTTCGACAATCTTGCCGGCGCCGTCGCCGACTGCAGCCTCGTGGTGGGTACCAGCGCGGTGGGGCCCCGCGAGCTGCAGCACCCGCTCCGGCGGCTCGAATACGGAGGGCGGATCATCCGTGACCACGTCGCCGCAGCCCCGGCGGCCCTGCTGTTCGGGAGCGAGAAGTACGGCCTGAGCAACGACGACCTCAGCCACTGCCATTGGCTCATGCGCATTCCGGCCCGCCGCGAGCACGGTTCGATGAACCTCGGGCAGGCGGCGGCCATCTGCCTGTACGAGCTAATGAGAAGTGATCAGGCGGCTGCTTCGGAGCCGCGGGCCGCCAAGCCAGCCTCCGCCGATGACCTTGAACGCCTCACGCGCCTGCTCTTCGAGATCCTCGAGAAGTCGGGCTACGTCAAGCCGCGGATCGAAGCTGCCACCGAAGAGAAGCTGCGCCGCTTGGTCCGCCGGATGAACCTCGACGCAAAGGATGCCGAGGTATGGCTCGGCATGATGAAGCAGATCCGCTGGAAGATCAATCAGTAGTGGATTGCCGGATCGGGTGCGTCGCGCGTGGCGGCAATCCGGGGAAGCGTCAGAGCCTGCGCTTTACTCGACTACCGCGAGAACGCTATCGCCCGGATTGCAGAGCAGCGCAGCCGGACGCTGTTTCACCGTGACATCAAAGGTGACCGGTTCCGCGCTGGACGTCACGATCCAGCGTCTCAAGATCGAACCGTCGGGGTAGTGGAGCTCGACCGGGACCAGTACGGTAAAGTAGTCGGGCACGCCCGACTGCTTGATGGTCGCCGTCACCCGAACCCGCGGAGCCTGCCCGCGAATTCGCTGCGACACCTCCAGCGTCGGAATGCCGGTGTCGTACACCCATTGATCGAAAAAGCTGATCAGCGTGCGATCCGGGTAGTCCTCCGGTACGTACTTTGCGGCATGCTCGCGAAACTCCTTGGTGGTCACCGTCTGGTAGCGATACTGCTGGCAAAGGTCCCCAAGCATCTTGAGAAACTGCTCGTCGCCCAGTCTGCGGCGCAGCATGTGCATGATCCACGAGCCTTTCTCGTAGGTGATGATCCTGTAGGCCTGGGCGCGAGAAGAATCGAGGCGTCCTCCCCAGACAATGGGTCCCGCGGAGTCGAGCGGTTTTCCGTCCTCGCCTTCGACGAGCAGGTGGCCGCGATACTGGTCGAGCACCGCCTTCAGGGCCTCCGCGCCCCGGCGCTTTTCGAGCAGCAGGAGAGCGGAGTAGTTGGCCAACGCTTCCATCAGCCACGCGTCCTGATACCCGCTGGCCGAGACGATGTTGCCCCACCACTGATGCGCTGTCTCATGGGCGTGCAGGATCTCGGAATAGAAGTACTCGCTGTAGGTGTTCCGCGCGGACTCGGGCCGTTCCTCCGGCGCCAGGTAGGAAACGGTGGAGAGGTAAAGGAGTCCGGGAAATCCCTGCCCGAAGGCGCCGGGAATGGGAGACACCATGAGACGATCCGTGGCCGACGGTCCGAAATGCGTCTCCATGAACTCGAAAGCGCTGGCGACCTCATCGGCCAGCACCTCCAGCCGCGCGGTCGGATCCGGCCGGACGGGTTGGGTCGGCATGGGAACCAGATCCGGGAGCGGTCCCGGACGGCGATGTCTCGTCATTCCGCTGCGATTCGGTACAAGCACGATCTGCTGCCTTGGAGCCAGCGCGTGTTCCAGCTTGGTATTCGCATAGACCTCGATCGCGAAACCATCCCGCTCGACTGTGACGTGCTCGTAGTTGCCGATATTGAAGCCCAGCAGACGGACGGGATTCTTCGTCTTCCTCCGTGTGATTCTCTCCGCGCCCTCGAGACGGTCTTCGATGATCTCACCGGTAAAGATTAGGTCGATTTCCGCCGGGTAGCGGAAGGCCACGTCGAAATTGACGAATTTCACGCCGTGAAACGGATACCAGGAGTTGCGGGCGCCGACGAAGTAGACGCCGTTGCCGGCCTCGCGAACCACCGCCCCCTCGTAGCGGAATTGGACAGAGTGGGCGCCGGGCTCCAGCGGTTCGGGCGTGAGCACGAGGAACAGTCCGGATCCTCCGCCAAAGAGATTGGTGCGGAGGGCCTCCCGCTGCCAGATCTCACAAGGCTCGCCATTGACGAGCACCTCGCTCACCGCGACCCTCGGAGAGATATCGAAGAACATCACCCGGCGAGGCTGGTCCGTTATGTTCAGCGTGGCCTCCGCGGTCGCGCTAAGCTTCAGCCTCTCGTCGAGAGTGGCCTCGATCCGATAGTCGGCAAGATGATAACCGCTCTTGATCGGCTCCCTGGCGCCGTTGCGAAAACTGCGCGAACGGAAGCTTGTCCAGACGTTGAAGTACGGGCGCCCATTGCGGAAACGCACCTGCCCGACTTGCACCTGCTCTTGAGATGCCGGATCGTAAACGATGTCGAAGTTCCCGTGATTGACGCCCTGCACGGCGGCGTAGAAGAATCCTTCCGATACCGGCCGATCCGCGAGGCGGTCATACACCAGTCGCGGGCCGAAGCTGCGGGTCAGGTTGCTGACGGTTCGGCTCCATTCGCCGGCCAGCAGCAAGCCGCGCTCATCGCTTTTGCGGATGCGTGGCTGCGCCCGCACGGCGGCCATCAGATCCTCGGCGGTATCGTCGCTGAAGATCATCATCGCGAAGCCGAAATGCTCGTTCAGGTTGGGGGATTCGGTGAAGGTGGCCAGCGACAACCGTTCTCCACGGGTCGGCGGCATCACGAGCACCTCGGCATCGCCCCCCTCGACCCGTCCGGAAAACGCAGCCGCGTGGCGGCGCCCGTCCACTTCCTCGCCAAAGATCAGGTAGCCTTCCGTCAGAAACAGCCGGATGTCTTCCCGTACGAGCGTGACTTCCCGCACCCGGTAGCAGGTCTCGGGGTCCA
>CAYLSS010000330.1:3033-5735 GCA_964385765.1 uncultured Solibacteraceae bacterium | reverse complement strand
GTCCGGATTGCCGGTAGTGGACACGCCGCCGATAATGTCGGTGAAGTCAAATGGTGACAATTACCGAAAGTCAGGGCGTGAAACTGTCGAGCTATAGCCAAACCGCAAGTTCTGGCGGGATGTAAGGGAGTGAATGATATTGACGCCCGGCAGAGTGCTTGTATTCAACAAGCTCGAAACGACCGGTGTTGCTCCTGGGTTGAGCGGGTCCACGGTGGAGACGTTTTGGTCGGAGTCTTCAACTCTAAGGCCGGCAATGACACGCCACTTCGGGGACAGCGCCACATCGAAGTTGAAATAGCCGGCGTAGATGGTCATGTCAGCTTCGTAGGTGTCGGTGGCGCGAGTGGTCTCGCGCAACTGCATCCCACGCGGATTGATGTTTTCAGTCGCGAAGAGTTCGTCGCTCGGCACAGTGAGGTCGAGATCCGTGGCCGGTGCGGGAATGAATCGGAACCTGCGGCTGGTGAAGTCGCGGTGTCGGAAAGTGGATCGAAAACCGACGCTGAAGCTGCCGGTGATGGAACCTTTAAAGAAGGGAACGGTCCACTCGGCGGCAGGTTCGTAGAGTGTATCGGCAAGATCGGCGAAGAAACGTACGCCTGAGAAGGGGTTTTCAAGAAACCTCGTTGTTCCGTCCGTACGAATTGCGCGAACAACTTCGCGATTGTCGGGCTCGTCGCGAGTGGAACGCGAGTAGCCGAACTGCCAGGTGACGAAGCTGTTCCAGGGTCCAACAAGGTGCTCACCCTCTACCTGGGTGGCGAAAAGAGCGCGTTCGACCCATCGCAGGCGCTCACTGAAGGTCTGCACCTCCGCGCTGCCGTCAAACCCGCGGATGCGCCGTCCTTCTTTGTCGGCGTTGTTGGTCAACGTGTTTCGAAGCGCCAGGCGGTGCTTGGGCGAAACCTTATAGGACAAGTTCAGCAGACCTCCCAGGCGAGCGGTGGAGGTGTCGGCCCGGAAATCATCGAAAGTAGAGAGGGGGTCAATCTCTCCGGGCCGGCCAACGTTGAAAGTGCGAAAGATTTCGGGATAGCGAGAGAGTCTGTTCGAAAAGGTCACAGCGCCGACAACGCCGAGCTTCCCGAATGTATCACCAGCAACGACGCTGTAGGTCTGCTGCGGACGAGCCGAGTCCTCCAGCTGGCTTTCCCAGATCGGCTGAAATTCCTTTCCGAAATCGGCCAATTCAGCATCGGAGAAGAAGCCGCGAAATAGGCGCGCATCATCAGGTATCGCATCAGGGAGGGCGCGGAAGCCATCATCGAACCCGAAGAAGTCCAGATCGCCGCCAGGGTAGGTCTGGAAATCATTGAAGGTGGTTTGCGTATTGTATGCGGTGCTGGCCGAGACCTGAAAAATCGCATCGTCCGGGAATTGCACCGTCTCCATCTGCACCAGCCCTCCTGAGAACTCTCCCGGGAGGTCAGCGGTGTAGCTCTTGACCACTCTGACGTTGTCGAGAAGCTTTGCCGGAAACAAGTCGAGGGGAACGACGCGCTTATCAGGTTCGGTCGTCGTGATCAGCGCGTTATTGAGCATCGTGGCACTGTAACGTTCTCCGAGGCCGCGAACATAGACGAAACCATCGCCAACCACCGATACTCCAGTGACTTTTTGGAGAGCGCCAGCGGCATCGGAGGCGGTGCTGTTGGAGATCTCCTCGCTGCTGATGATGTCCGTCACCGCGGTGGCGAGTTTTCGCTCGGCAATAACCGACTCGGCAGTCGACGTCGCCGCTTCGATCCTTTCGACAACTTCAAGCGTGGTCACGTCCGAAGCGTTCGCCAGCACCGTACTGCCGTCGGTGATCTCCCTGGCATTGACAACGATGCCACCGATCTCGGCCGGCATATATTTCTCCGCTCGGATCTCGACCACATATGTCCCGGGCGGCAGCTTGATTGCATACTGACCGTCTATGTCAGTGTTGGTCTGCGTTTCCGGCTGCCCTTGAATCTGGACTGTTGCTTGTCTGACCGGGGACCCGGTCGTGGCATCGTAAACAAAGCCGCTGATCGTGCCTACGGGGCCGGGCTGCTGGCTTTCCTGCGCTATTGCCATCGCAAACGGAAGCGCCAGAACCAGCAGGCAGCGGAGAATTCTAGTCAATTGAAAATACATCCGGTTCTGGTTTGTCATTCCTTCAAGAGTGTCGTCGTCTAAACGCAGTGCAGAGCGGACAACGTCACTCGGCCACCCAGATAGAAACCAGATTCGATTTGAATCCGCCCATGTCGACAAGAACAGGGACCTGGCCCGAGATGAATGACGTGTCCGGGACGAAGACGTTGATCTGCCAGGCGTTCACCAGTCCCGGAGCCAGGCCGCTGAACTGGACCTGCGCTTCAATCGTGGAGACGTAGGCGCGTGGCTGGGTCGTCGTTTCGATCAGCCGATCTTGGGGAGCTGCCGCACCATCGTCTGCAGGCAGTTCGGCAAAGTCGCCGCCAACGCCGAAGATCTGAATGATCTCTTCGCGGGCCGCGGGGTTTTGCTGACTGTTGACGGTGTTGTCCTGATTTAGGACCGCGCCGGGACGGGTCGGGTCGGCGCCGAGGGCTATCAGACCAGGGCTCACCGGCCAGAGGTTGATGATGCCCTCGTAGGTGGTGTTACCGGCAACGGCAATACGAACCGGAATCTGTCCGCTCGCCGGTGTGCTCTTCGGAATGAGGAAGTTGATCTGCGTCGTTCCC
>CAYLSS010000330.1:0-3023 GCA_964385765.1 uncultured Solibacteraceae bacterium | reverse complement strand
ACCTGCACTCCGCCGAGCACCGTCGGGAACGGCAACTCGCTCGGCGGCGGGGTCGAAACGACACCCACTGAAGCGAAGTCCGCAAAGGCGGTCGCCCAGCAGCCCGGCGACAGAGGCACGGTCTCGAAGCTGGCTGCATTGGTAACTACTACGGTCTCTTGACCGTGAGCAGGGAAGTAGAAGGCAAAGGCGCAAACCAGGACTGTGACAAAGAAGAGCGGTAACCTTTTCATATGCTGTGGACCTTTCATAAGGGGTGAGTCTATCAATGAGATGGTTTCAGTTATATGAATGTTGAGTTAAGAAAATGAGAATCCGATTTTGTTCGCGAGTTTCCTGTTTCTAGAAGCATACGAGGGGCCGTGACCCGTCGGCACATTCCCTGTCGAATCAGGTAGTAACAGCTACGGGTGGATTAGTAACAGAGTTGAAACACACTTTGACGCCTGAAGAGAAGGCAGACCATGGCGTCACTGGTGCGTCGAGAGAGCAGACCGGGGAGCTCGGCCAACGTCGTTAGGGCGTCAGCTTCAGTTCGCGACCATTTCTCGCGGCGCGGCTTTCGACCCGGCATCTTTGAAGCTGTAGCCGAATCCTCGAACGGAGCGGATGAAACTCGGACGGGATGGATCCGGCTCGATCTTCTGCCTTAGCCGAAGGATGTAGACGTCGACGGTGCGGTCAGTCACGGCGCGGTCATGTCCCCAGACAGCGTTCAGCAACTGTTCCCGGCTGAAGACCACTCCGGGACGACCCATCAGGTATTCCAGGAGCCGGAATTCTGTGGCCGTGAGCTGGAGCTCATCACCTTCCAGCCGAACGGTGCAGGCGCTGCGGTCAAGCTCCAAAGGCCCCGATTTCAGGACCTTTTGCGGCGTCTGCTGGGTTCGGAACTGGATTTTGATGCGGGCGATCAACTCCCTGACGAAGAAGGGCTTGACGATATAGTCATTGGCGCCGAGTTCGAGTCCCACAATGCGATCGGCTTCGGAGGCACGCGCGGTGAGGAAGATGACCGGGATGTGGGACAACTCGGGATGATTCCTGATGCCCTTGCAGATGTCGAGCCCGTCGGAATCAGGTAGCATGATGTCCAGCAGGACCAGATCGGGGCGCTCGCGAAGGCAAAGGTCGATCGCCCCTTTGCCCGTTTGAGAGCCGACCAGCACGAATCCCTCTTTCTCAAGGTTGTACTTGAGCAGTGAGTAGAGATCGGCATCGTCTTCGATGAGAGCGATCTTCTTGTTCATAGTATGAAATCTAGTTCGACGTTAACCCAATCGTGGTGACAATTGCATTACGAAATGGTTAACTCTGACTGAACTTGTGCATCGTTCGGGATTCCAAGGTCCTGAACAGGGAGCGTGAAGGCGAATAAGGCGCCCTGACCGAGTTCACTCTCGACGCGAAGCTTGCCGCCCATTGCATGAACCAGGTGTTTGACAATCGCCAAACCCAGGCCGGTGCCTCCCATTTCGCGGGAGCGAGCCTTGTCGACCCGGTAGAAGCGCTCGAAGAGCCGCGGCAGATCTTCCTTCGGAATCCCCTGGCCGGTATCGCGGACGCCGATTTCCACGAATTCGGGCGAGTCCGCATCAGTGGGCAGGCGCTGCGCCGAGACGATGATGCGTCCATTCTCCGGGGTATATTTGATCGCATTATCCAGCAGGTTGCTGAGTGCCTGGTGTACCGCCTCGCGGTCAGAGAAGGTCTCAGGACATTCAGGGTCGGTTTCCGTGTTCATCGTGATCTGTTTGCGGTCGGCCAAAGGCTGCAGCGACTCGACGCATTCCGCCACAGTGCGGTTGACGTCGAGGGGGGCGAGGTGCATCTTCCGCATGTTGAGCTCGATCCGGGAGAGCGTGAGCAGGTCCTGGGTGAGGTTGCCGAGCCGCTCGGCATTGTTACGGATAATGTTCAGAAACCGTACATTATGTGCCGGATCGTTAAGCGCTCCGTTGAGCAGCGTTTCGGTGTAGCCCTGGATGGATGCGAGCGGCGTCCGCAACTCGTGGGAGACATTGATAACGAAGTCCTTGCGAACTCGTTCGACACGTTCGAGGGCGGCATGCTCGCGACGCAACTGGTCGAAGGTATTCTCGAGCTTGGCGGCGGTTTCATCGAGCTTGCGGGCGAGAAGAGCCATCTCGTCCTTGCCGTCCCAGGACAGGCGGCGGCGGAAGCCGCCATCGGCCAGTTGGCCGGCGAACTCGATGATCGATCCGAGCTTGGAAGAGACCGAGCGGGCGAAGAAGGCCGCTACCAGCATGGCCGGCAGAAAGGCGTAGATCATGGAGATAAGCGTCTCCTTGCGGATTGCCATGACCTCTCCCTGGACGTCGGATACGGGAACGGCGAGCCGCAGCACACCGACCGGGATTCGAATCGCGTAATACAGCATCTCGATACCGACGGTGGGGCTCCGCCGACTGCTGACGCCCTCCCCACTCTCGAAGGCCCGCTGGATTTCAAGCCTCACGGTGTGGCTGTCCATTGTCGCCGGTTCGGCGTCCGAATCGGCCAGAACGACCCCATCGGGCCGGACGACGGTCATCCGGACGCCGGCCCGTCGAGCAAGTTCACTGAACTCCTCGTGCGGAAGGTTCGCGAAACCGTCTTCGGAGAGCTGGGCGAGCATACGGGCTTTCTGGCGGAGATCCCGCCGGCGCTCTTCGAGGTAGGTGCTCTCCGCTTGTTTGGTGACGAGAACGTCGACAGCGGCCAGTGCGACAACCAGGACGCACAAGACGCCGACAATCAGTTTGACGAAAATCCGCGCGGTCAACCTGCCTCCGGTGACAAAGGGCTGCTCTGCTTTCCCTATCTTAAGATATGAGCCACCTGTCTGCCGCAACCGCACGGTTGTTCTCTTCTTTCGGGGACGTGGCGCGGCGCACCGTATGTCCGCAGATACATGCACCATCCGCACGCCCCCAATTAACTTGATAGCATTCCGAGCATGAAGTCCTTTTTACGATCCGCTGTCATTTTCGTTTTATTTGCGAGCGGCATGGTTTCGGTGC
>CAYLSS010000329.1:0-5747 GCA_964385765.1 uncultured Solibacteraceae bacterium | reverse complement strand
GTGTTGCATTAGTAAATGGAAATATTGTTAATGTAAACAACATTTCCGCAAATGGCGTGGGGGCAGTGCAGGTAAGCCGTGCGCAGCGGCATTGCTGAGTGGACACCGTACTTCCGCGCTTCATAGGAAGCCGCCGAGACAACCCCCCGCTGATCGGGTTGGCCTCCAACTACGACCGGTTTCCCTTTCAGCGAAGGATCAAACAGCTCTTCGACCGAAACGAAGAACGCGTCCATGTCGACATGGAAGATCGTGTTCATGGCGGGGGATCAACCGCCGAGGACACAGAGGTCACCGGGAAAGAAACCATGAGCGAACGATCCAGCCAGGGAGGTCGGCCATCGCGAATCCATCTGAATTCGTCTTCTGTGTTCCCTCTGGTTCCGTATCTCCTCAACGTCCATGATAGTTAGCCGCCAGCACCCGGGGAAGCCCGGCCAGGTCCTCGAAGACCTCGGCCTCGGACCAACTCGATCCCAGCATATCGCGGACGGCTTCGAGCTGCCGGATGCCCAGCTCGACCATCAGCCAGCCGCCCGGGCGAAGAACCCGCGGGCTTTCGTCAACCAGCCGCCTGTAGCTGTCGAGACCATGAGGGCCGCCGAAGAGAGCGAGGTGCGGCTCGAAGTCCCGGACCTCGCGCTGCAGCGCCGGCCGCTCGGTTTCGGGGACGTAGGGCGGATTCGACACGACAACGTCGACCGATCTGTCCGTGATGGCGGCTAGCAGGTCGCAGGCCACGCAGCTAACCCTCGCTCCCAAGCGACAGGCGTTCTCCGCCGCGATACGGAGCGCCGGTCGCGAGAGATCGGTTCCGATCGCCTCGCATCCGATCTCGAGCTGGAGAGTAACCGCGATCGCTCCCGAACCAGTACCGGCATCGACAATCCGCCGGGCGTCCGGTTGCAGCGACAGCACCGCCTCTACCACGTGCTCGGTCTCCGGGCGGGGAATCATGACGTCCGGCGTCACGCGAAACTCGCGGCCATAGAACTCCCGAACCCCGGTAATGTACTGTGTCGGCTCGCCGTCGAGCCGCCGCTCGACCAGATTCCTGAAGCCGGTGAGCTCTGTCGCCGTGAGTTTGCGGTCCGGGTGCGCGTAAAGGTAGGAACGTTCGCGGCCGAGTAGGTGGCCCAGAAGCACCTCGGCGGTCAGCTTCGGCACTTCAACGTGTTGCTCTTCCAGGCGCTCCCGGCTCCATGCCAGGGCCTCGGCGATGGTCAATCCCGGTTTCCTCCGCGGCCGTGACGGCTTCAGGCCGCGTCCTGGTGCTTGAGGCGCTCGGACTGGTAGTAAGTGGTCAGCCCGTCGATGATCTCGTCAAGGTTTCCCTGCATCACCAGGTCGAGCTTGTGGAGCGTCAAACCGATGCGATGATCGGTGACGCGGTTCTGAGGAAAGTTGTAGGTGCGGATCTTCTCGCTACGATCGCCTGTGCCGACCATGCTCTTCCGCTCGCCGGCGATCTCCGCCTGCTGTTTCTTCAGCTCCAACTCGTAGAGTCGCGAGCGCAGGACGCGTTCCGCCTTCGCGCGGTTCTTGATCTGCGATTTCTCGTCCTGACACGAGACAACGGTGTTCGTTGGCAGGTGCGTGATCCGAACGGCCGAGTAAGTCGTGTTAACTGATTGGCCGCCAGGACCGGAGGAGCAGAAGGTATCGATGCGAATTTCTTTCGGATCGAGCTTCACCTCGACCTCGTCGGCTTCAGGCAGCACGGCCACAGTCACCGCCGAGGTATGGATCCGTCCCTGCGTTTCGGTCTGGGGAACTCGCTGCACGCGATGGACCCCGCTCTCGTACTTCAAGCGGCTGTAGACACCGTCGCCGTTGACGAGTGCAATGACTTCCTTGATGCCGCCCACCTCGGATTCGCTGATCGAGGTGATGTCCACCTTCCAGCCCCGCAACTCCGCGTACCGCGAGTACATACGGAAGATTTCGGACGCAAACAGCGTGGCCTCGTTGCCGCCCGTGCCCGCGCGAATCTCCACCACCACGTTCTTCTCATCGTTCGGGTCCGTAGGTAGGAGCAGGACCTTCAGCTCTTCTTCGAGCCGGGCGATTTCGGGCGTCAGGCGATGAACGTCTTCCTGCGCCATCGTGCGCAGCTCCGGGTCGTTTTCATGGAGCATTTCCCGGGCGCCCTTGAGCTCCTCGGAAAGCCGCTGCCATTGGCGAAACCTCGAGACAATCGGTTCGAGCTCACGGTGAGACTTGGCGATCTTACGATAGCGCTCCGGATCGCTGATCAGCTCGGAGTCCATCATCTGCCGGTTGAGGTCGTCAAAACGCGCCTCGGTTTCTTGTAGTTTCTTGAGGTACTTCATCGACGGATTCGGTTAGGCGATTACCGCCTGCCCGCCTTGTTGTTTTTCCAGCTCCATCGCGCCTTCCAGCGCGTGGATCGCCACCGCGGCCTGGTCATCGGCCGGCGGCTGCGTGGTGATGCGCTGTAGCCAGAGGCCAGGCGCGGTCAGCGCGGCCATCATCCCGCCGCGCTTCCTGGCTGCGTAACGGATCATCTCGTAGCTCAGCCCCATAATCACCGGAAGCAGCGCTACGCGAGCCGCGAACTTAGCCGCGAATCCCTCCACCGGAACCAGCGTGTAGACCACGATGGCGATCATCATGACCACAAGAAGGAAGCTCGTTCCGCACCGGGGATGGAAGGTGACGAACTGCTGCGCGTTCTCCACGGTGACCGGCTTGTCGGACTCGTAGTTGAAAACGACTTTGTGCTCGGCGCCATGGTACTCGAATACACGGCGGATCTCGCTCCAGCGGGATATCAGGAAAAGGAACGACAGGAAGATCAACATGCGGATGATCCCGTCGGTCAGGTTGAAGGCGAAGTGGCCCTCCACCGCGGGCACCGCCTTGCCTAGCCACGTGGTCAGCCAGAGCGGGACAAATTTGTAAAGGAAGATGAAAAACCCAAGCGAAAATAACAGGTTCAGACCCATCATCCAGCCCGAGATCTCCTCCGGCTTCTTGTTCGGATCTCCCTCGTCTAGCGAGGCATTGGCCGAGAACCGGAGGGCCTTGATCCCCAGGTGCATTGCCTGTCCCAGTGTGCCGACACCCCGCAGGATCGGATACTTGAAAATAGGGTACTTGTCGGACACCTTCGACAGCGTGTTGACCTCGGTCTCGAGCTCGCCATTCGGTTTGCGCACGGCCACGCAATAGCTGTGCGGCGCGCGCATCATGACTCCTTCAATCACCGCCTGGCCGCCGACCAGCGTCTCTTCTTCCCCGCTCTCGAGTACCGGCAACATTTGGACGTGGGCCGCCAGCCGCGCAAAGGTTTGGATGGTCAAAGGGCTGCCTCTCCTTTTCCCAGTATACCGCAGCGACCAACGTATCTCTGCCCTTTTGTATGGTTTAGCTCTGCCAACTCTGGTGGGTGCAGCCCTGGCTGGGTGGCAGTGGGTCAGTCCCTACTGCTCACCGTCAACCGACGAGGGTTGAGCCAGGGCGACACTCGACTCCCGCGTGAGTTGCTCCAACCATCTCTCGATCTTCTCACGGTGGATCGGGGGATTGGTGTTCAGATATTGCTTCAGCTCCGTATAGGCCGCATGCTTCTGACCCCTACGGTAGTGGAACCTGGATGCTTCGAGATGGGAGTGGAAATAGTCACGCGACGCCCGTTGAAAGCTCGCGATGGCTTCCTCATACAGCCGATCCTGTGCCGAAAGGGAAAGGGCCAGAGCATAGTGGGCGAGAGTGCTGTGCTGACTCAACCGCAACGCTTCGCGCGCGGCCGATTCGGCCTCCGGGTAAGACTTGAGATGATAGAGCGCGAGGCTGAAGTGAGCATAGGGCTCGTAGCAATTCGGGTCGAGTTCCATGCCTCGCTTGAAGTGGGCCAATGAGCGTTCAGCTTGACCGGACTTCAGCAAGGCGAGTCCGAGGTGGGCGTGTGCGTCATAGAAGTCAGGGTCGCGGGTGACGGCTTCAGCGAGCCAACTGATCATTTTTTCGCGGTCGCCGGAACGCCGTGCGCGGAAGGCGCGGCGCAACGCCTTCATTGCCTTGCGCGGCACTTTGTGTTGCAGACGTTCAACCGAAATCGCCCCCATGGCGGGCTGCTCCGACTTCGTGTCCCGGATGCGGATGCTGAACTCGCCATTGCTCTTGTTCACCGTCCTGATGCTGTAGTGCAAAACGCTGCCGGCTTCGTAGACCTGCACCTTGTAATTGCCCGGTTGGACCGACTGCATGGAAAATGCTCCGGCCATATTTGGAGTGGCAGTGTGGATCTCAGGACCACCGAGACTGCGTAGCTCAACTCGCATGTCGCCGAAATGTCTCGTTTCATCTGAGTACAGTTGTCCCCGAACGAAGTTCTGGGTCCCCGGGGCGGAGAAATCGCGCTGGGCTGCCAGCGGGGGACTGACGAGCAGGAATCCGCTGAAGACAAAGCAAAGAAAAGAAATAATCGGACGCATTCTGTTCCATCTCCTGACTTGGTTGCGGGCGCCGAATGGCGTCCCCTGTTTCAAGGGAAGGAAGGCAAACCTGGCAGTCGAGCCAAGGCGGGGACCACGGATTGTTCCGTTCCCTGGCCGCCTCCGTTACACGACATTCATATCGGAAAGTCCGCGAACTTCCATATTGAAAAAGCACGGGAACTCTCTCGGCGCGGTTGCTGGTAGCGTCGAAAGAGTCTCTTGGGCGGTTGCTAGAATGAGTCTTCGGAGAGTCTATGAGGAATGGAACCCGTCATCGGACGGAAGTCGCCGCGGTGGGAGGGGTGCTGGTCGGCGGCGGGAACCCGATCGTCGTCCAGTCGATGACGAACACGGATACGGCCGACACGACGGCGACCGTCAACCAGATTATCGAACTCGCTCGAGCGGGCTCCGAGTTGGTGCGGATCACGGTCAACACCAAGGAGGCCGCGGCCGCCGTGCCGGGAATCGTCGAAACACTCGACAAGTTCGGTGTACGCGTCCCGGTAATCGGGGATTTCCACTACAACGGCCACGTCCTGCTGCGCGAGTATCCGGAGTGCGCCCGCCGGCTCGCGAAGTATCGCATCAACCCCGGCAACGTCGACATCGGCAAAAAGGGCGACGACAACTTCCGGACCATGATTGAAGCGGCCATCGAGTACGAGAAGCCGGTCCGGATCGGCGTCAACTGGGGATCCCTCGATCAGCGCCTGCTCACCCGTCTGATGGACGAGAACGCGAAACAGAGCCGGCCGATGGATGCCGGCGAGGTAACGCTCGAAGCCCTGGTGGTGAGCGCACTCGAATCCGCCGCCGCCGCCGAGCGATACGGATTGCCGCACAGTCGCATCATCCTCAGCGCCAAGGTCAGCGGCGTACAGGATTTGATCAGCGTCTACCGCAAGCTCGCCGCGCGCTGCGACTACCCGCTGCACCTCGGACTCACCGAGGCCGGCATGGGCGCCAAAGGGATTGTTGCATCCACCGCCGGTCTCGCCGTGCTTCTTCAGGAAGGCGTCGGAGATACGATTCGTGTTTCCCTGACCCCCAAGCCCGGCGGCGATCGCACCGAAGAAGTGCTGGTCTGCCAGCAAATCCTGCAGTCGCTCGAATTGCGCAGCTTCTCGCCGCAAGTTACCGCCTGTCCGGGCTGCGGGCGGACCACGAGTACCTTCTTCCAACAGATGGCCGATGAGATCCAGGACTATCTGCGCCACAAGATGCCGGCCTGGAGGGAATCGCACCCCGGCGTCGAGGAGATGAAGGTCGCCGTGATGGGCT
>CAYLSS010000328.1:0-5751 GCA_964385765.1 uncultured Solibacteraceae bacterium | reverse complement strand
GGCCGCTGATCGCCAGGGCGATCGAGGAACCGCTTTCCACTCTCCCCGCCCCGGTCCTCTGGAAACTCTACGCCGGAGCCGGTAGTGAGGTGAAGGTCGTACTCAGCGGGGAAGGTTCCGACGAGCTCTTTGCCGGCTATCGAGAGCTTGGCCAACTCACCCAGCACCGTCTGCTACGGCTCATCCCGGCGCCACTGGTGAATCTTGTTCTATCGGGGGTAGCGGGCCCGTTGCCTTACCCGAGGGCCTGGAGAATCGCGGGCGCACCGGACGCTCACGCCGCCGAGATCGAATGGCGCCGGGAGCTCTGGCCGGAATTGAAGGCTCTTCTGTTGCGGCCCGAGTATCGGTCAGAGAGTTCCGACATCGACGCACTCCGACTGGAGGCGGACAGCCTTGAGAACTGCCCTGGACTGCTCGACCGCCGGTTGCAGTTCGAGTTTCGCCGGCGGCTCGGCGACGGGATGCTGGTGATGGAGGAGAAGATGGCCATGTCGCACGGGCTCGAACTGCGCATGCCTTTCCTGGACCGGTCCATTGTCGATTTGGCGCTTGCGCTGCCCGCCCGAATGAAGCGCCGCCGCCGGCAGGAGAAGTACCTGTTGTCTCTACTGGCTCGAAAGCGCCTGCCACCGAACATCGCCCGCCGCCGGAAGTTCGGTTTTCGCTCGAAGATCGACGCGTCCGTGGAGCGCTTCATCCGGGAGCGCCTGCTTGACTGCGCCGACCCGAAACCGTTTGACCGGCGCGCCCTGGAACGCTATCTGGATTCCGCCACACCGCCCGGCAAACGCCGGAGAACGCATCTCTCCCAACTGTGGGCCATTCGCTGCTGGTGGACAGAGTTTTTCGACAATCCAGCCCCACGCAGTCGGATTGAAAAGTGCGGGAACCTTTCAGCTACTCCGGCGGGTTTCAATCAGGCCACCGGGCGACCGGCGGCACGGGGTTCCTGAATCGAGCCGTTCAGCAAGCCGAGGTCACAAGGTCTCTCCCGTGGGGAGTAAAATCATAAGCGCGCATCAAACTCCGACGGAAGGACTATCCGATGAAGCTTCCCGCCCTGTTGCGACTCTGTGCGATCACATTCTTTGCCACTGCGTCCCTCCATGCCCAAACCGGCCAGGCCGCCGGGGGCGTGGACGCCCTGCGCGCCGGGGCCACGCGCGACATCGCCTACACAAAAGCCCGCACCACAGAGCCCGGCGGCACTCCGGAGGATCGCCTGTGGCAGGTGCTCGTGCTGTTCGGAGTGGGCGATTCCGAACCGTCGCGATGGAGTGGACAGGTCGAGTTGTCGGGCGGTACGCTTCATGCTTTCGAGGGCTACCGCTTCGAGCTGCCCGATGACCCGATACTGCCTGAGGGCGGCTGGAAACTGGCGCCGAAGGTTGATCGGATCCTCTTCCACAAGCAGATCTTCGGACACGCCGAGAACCTGCTGTTGCCCAAGGGCCTGCTGTTGCGCGGCGCCGGTGATGACGGCACCCTAGTCTCGATCACCAGCAGCGGCGGAAACTTCTCCTTCCGGCCCATGAGCCTCGATTTCGGAGAACGCCGGAACGAGATCGGCGGCCGGGTGGAGATCACGCGGCTCGTCCCGGCCACCGATCTCTCGGGAACCACCCTGCGCCAGCATGATTTTCCTTCGATCACGGCCCACAACGAAACGTTGTGGATCACCTGGATGAGCTACCACGACCGTCGTGAAGAGCTGAACTTTCGCCGCCACCAGGAGATGGAATGGACGCGGCTGATCCCCGTCCCCCGCGCTTCGGAAGATCTCTGGCGCCCCCACGTCACCACCGGCGACGATGGTAAGCCCTGGCTCATCTGGTCCGAGCAGAGGCGTGGCAACTGGGACCTCTACGCCATGCCCTGGGAAGACAACGAGTGGGGCGACCGGCGAAGGCTGACGAATGATCCGCTGCCGGATATCGAACCTTCGGTCGCCCGCGCTCCCGACGGGACGGTCTACATTGCCTGGCAGGCGCTCCGGGGGCCGGTTTCGCAAATCCGGCTGCGATATCTGCGCGACGGGCGATGGTCCGAGACGCTGCACGTTACCGACGACAACCGCAACAACTGGGAACCCTCCATCGCCGCGGCGCCCGACAACAGCCTGTGGATCGCCTGGGACCGCTACGGTACGAGCTACGATGTGTTCTGCCGCCGCTTCGATCCTGCCGCCGGCTTTGGACCGGAGCGGGCGGTCGCCACCACCAGGCGCTTTGAGGCCCATCCCAGCGTCACCGTCGATACACAGAGCCGCCCCTGGATCGCCTGGGAGCGCGGCGATGTCAACTGGGGCAAGGATCTCGGTTACGTGCTCGGCAAGGACTCGCCAGGTACACCGCTCGGACGCGGGCGCGCGATCGAGGTCGTGGTGCTCGAGAACGACATCTGGAAGACACCCGCCAAGGTGGAGTTCGCCGACACGCTCGAGCTCGGCGTCTCCGACACCGGCGTTCCACACCTCACGACGGATCCTTCCGGGAACATCTGGATGGCCTTCCGGCGCTGCTATGCCCGGCAGGGCTGGCGCTACATGGCCCACTGGGAGACTTTCCTGACCCGCCTCGACGGCGACCGGTGGACCGATCCCATCCTGCTTCCCAACAGCCTCACGCGGCGCAGTGTCCGGATGGGTCTCACCGCGACCGCCGACCGGCTCTGGGCCTTCTGGCCAAGTGAAAACCGCCAATGGGATTTCACCAGCCGGCCCTACGAGAATCGTGTCCTGGCGGGTTCGGTCGAGTTGCCCGGATCCCCCGCCCCACCCAACCTGACCGACTACCACCCCGACCCCGACCCCGCGCCCCCTGTTCATCCCGACGAAGCCCGTGACGTCGCCGCGGCACGCGCCCATCGCGTGCGCTATCGGGATACGCCCCTGCGCATCCTGCGCGGCGACCTCCATCGCCATACCGAGCTCTCCCCGGACTCGAACATCGACGAGGGAACGATCATCGAGTTCTACCGCTACATGATTGACGCTGCCGACATGGACTTCGGCGCCTCCACCGACCACCAGGGCGGGGGCCACGACTACTGGAACACCATGACCCAGAAGCTGGCCGACATGTACTACTTCCCCCGCCGCTTCACCCCGCTCTACGCCTACGAACGCAACCCCGGCAACCCGCATGGACACCGCAATATTATTCACCTCACCCGCGACTATCCGATTGTGCCCTTTTTCCAGCGCATCGATCCGCGCTTTATGCTGCCGGACTCCCCCGACGGCGAGTTGCTCACGTTCAACTCGATGTCATTCGGCTCGGCGATTGTCAACGATACGAAGCTGCTGCTCGAAAGCCTGCGCGAATCCGGCGGCATCGCCATCCCGCACAGCACCGGCTCGAATGCCATGGGGACTGACTGGCATTACTCGGACCCCGAAGTGGACGTGGCCGTGGAAATCTATCAGGGCGACCGCATGAACTACGAGCATAAGAACGCCCCGCGCGGGATCCAGGACGGCGAGGAAGACCAGGCGGTCGGCGGTTTTCAGGAACCGGGCCTCGTCTGGAACGCCTGGAAGAAAGGCTACCGCCTCGGCGTGGTCGCCAGTTCGGACCACTATTCGACGCACATCTCCTATGCCATGGTCTACTCTCCCGGCTCCGAGCGCGAACAGATCTTCGAATCGCTCAAGCAGCGCCATACCTATGGCGCGACAGACAATATCATTCTCGAATTCTGGATGGGCGACCACCTCATGGGCGATCAGTTCACCGCCGTCGACAAGCAGAAGATCCGCGTGCGCGCCATCGGTACCGGACCCATCGCGGCCATGCGGCTGATCCGGGACGGCCAGTTCATCTACCAGACCGAACCGAACGAACGTGAGGCGAGCTTCGAGTATCTCGATACCGAAGCGAGGCGCGGACAGCACTGGTACTACGTGCGGGTGGAGCAGGAGAACGGTGAGATCGCCTGGTCAAGCCCGATCTGGGTGACGTACCGATAGGAACCGCCGTTCACCCAAGGACTGCAGTCAGCCGCCGCAAAGGACCGCGTGAAGATCCGGCCCAAACACCAGCCGGTGAAACGAAGTCCGACCCGCTGCGCCCCAATTGGCGTTTTTCGATGTCGGTTTCCCTACGCCCATTCGCATACATCGAGTGAGGCCCGGAATACTTTCCGACAAAGGAGGACCCATAGTGTCAGTGAATAGTAGATCCGATCTTGTTCAAGAACCAACTGTGATCCTGCCCCATCAGAAAGACTCGTTCGACTTCGGGGGATTGGGTGTGGAATGGAAGATCGACGGGCGGGATACCGGCCACCACTTCGCTGCGGTGCATCATCCCATCGCTCCCAGGGCCCTGGCGGCGCCACTGCACTACCACCACAACGAGGACGAGTACTCGTTTGTGCTGGAGGGCTCGCTAGGGGCCTTGTTGGGCGATGAAGTGGTCACCGCCGGTCAGGGAGCCTGGGTTTTCAAACCGCGCCGGCAGTGGCATACCTTCTGGAATGCCGGAGAAACGCCTTGTCGCATCATCGAAGTAATCTCTCCGGCGGGATTTGAGAACTACTTCCGGGAGGTGGCTGCGTCATGGGGAGACAAGGAGCGCTTCGCCCAGATCAACGCCAAATACTCGCTCGAAATGGATTTCGAGAGCGTTCCAGAGCTTTGCGATCGCTTTGGGCTGGCCTTCCTTGAACTGTAAACATCGGCTCATCCGGAACGGCAGAGGCGCTTTCTGACCTCTGCAGCGCCTTCACATCCACGGGATACGCTTGTCTAAGGCTGGCGGTCGAACAGCAGCACGTCGGGGCGGATCTCGTATATACCCTGCGGCGTGCACCGGGAGCAGCGCATTCTGTACCCTGACCAGGCACGGGACACCAGGTCCCGGATCTGATACTGATCGTCTGGCCTGTTTTCGGCCGCGATCGCCAGCCGCGGACGGTGCTCTCGCAGGGTGCGGGCCGCACCGAGGAGTGCATTCCTCTCGGCGCCCTCGATATCCATCTTGACGAGGTCGATCCGGGGAACGTCCCGCGCGGCGGCGTACTCGTCCAGGCTCGTGGTCCGGACGGGCGCGGTGTCCTCGGTGGTGCTCCGCGCGCCGACGAGGAGGGAGGCGTTGCCCTCGTGCCAGCCGAGATGGATCGTGGTCTCGCCTTCCTGGTCGCTGACGGCGAGGGGCTCCACGAGCAGGTTGGCCAATCCCGGATTCAGGGCCAGGTTGCGCCGGAGGTAACGCAGATTCCCCGGGACGGGTTCGAACGCGATCACCCGCCCTTCCGGCCCCACGAAGCGGGCGGCGGACAGGGCGAAGAAGCCGAGGTTCGCACCCACATCCGCCATGGTCATGCCGGGCCGGAGCAGATCGCGCATCAGTCGCCAGACGGGGCGCTCGATCAGGCCGTCGGTATAGAATCGCAGCGCGGAATGCTCCTTGAAGTCGAGCTCCATCACGAGCGATTCGCACCGGGCGCGGTACGGCCCGCCCCGCGCGAGCCAGGAACGCATGCGCGCGGCGATCTTCCGGCGGATCGGGCGCGGAGCGGCGAACAGTCCGTAACGAACGCAGGTCCGGATATCCATGGCCGGGATTGTAACCGCCGCCGCGCGAATGACAACAAAAAGCTTGACAGACCCGCCCCCGCCCCCGGATATTCGTTTCGACGATCCCGCGGGAGAGGCCATGGGCAAGCGACCGGACGCGCTCGAGCAGATGCTCTGATTATGGCCCTTCCCGGACGATTGCCAATTATCCTCATAATATTTTCAAT